>NZ_JAKEVM010000105.1 GCF_022398475.1 Pseudoalteromonas shioyasakiensis
CACTCATAAAGAGTACTATAAATAATAAAAATAATACCCGTATCCATGTTTTAGGTTTAAGCGAGGGGTTTGGAGGTCCAAAGCTTTCTGTAATCCCTTTGGATGCTGAAATAGATAGTGATGATTGGTTATCTGGAAGCAAACTGCCTCCCTCTGAGGTTATATTAAAGCATGTCCATTTAGTAAGTGGAGAGAATATCTCAATAAATCCGCAACAGTTTGAACTGACTTGGGGAAGTATAAGTTGCGAGGAGGCTACACCTTTTAGGATCGCATTTGCAAAGCAATTACTTGTCTCGCTATGTACAAATTATTATTCAGATAACAAAGTTGAACTAAAAGGTGTTAAACATGTTACAGCTAAGATTCTTTCTGATGGCGTAAAAGTTGAAAAGTCTATGCTGAGCAATTTAACCGCGTGTATACAGTGGTGTTACAGCAAGGAAGATCCTGATGTCCCTCTACAACTAGTGGTTGATCGTCTTTCTTTCGAATGTATTTCTGAAAATCTTATGGAGTTAAAGCCTAAAGCTCTGCAATATGCTTTAGAGCAAGCGAAAAGTAATTATAGATTTGTAATTGCAAAGAGAAGTGATGATTACCGTAAAGAATTAAAAGAAATATACTCTGATATTCAAACCGTTACTGATAAATTTGCAGATAAAACTCTATTAATTGCTTCAGAATTACTAAAGTCACTTTTGACCATAGGGTTTATTTTTACAGTAGGGACTGTATCTAAGGCGGTTGTCAATAACCAACTACTACACTCACCTGAAGGGCAGGTTCTCTTTAAAGTGGTAAGCATATTTTTAGTTTTGAGCTTCTTAATTAGATGGCTGAACGCTAGCGCAGACCTAAAAATTTCAGAGAAGGCTTTAAAAAGTTGGTCAGGGAAATTACACAGCCATATTTCACGTGAAGAGGTTAACACTCTGATAGAGTCACGGACTTTTGGTTCAAAAGTATTTTATTTATTTTCTCTTGCCGTGGTTACTGCGATTCAACTAAGTATCGCATATGCAGCCTTTTACTCTGGAGATACGCTAAGGTTATTAAACCTGTAACTTTTTTAAGTAAAAAGAAAGACAAATTCAAGCTACATAGTAAGTGCTTCGTGAATCCAAATACTTTTCTTGTTCCCCCATGTTATCAGAGGGGGGGACGGTCGGGAGATATACTTAGTCAATACGATTGCACCGTACCATGCCTTCAAAAAGAAACGTGATTTATAAAAGTTCATTTTTCTTGAGTACTCCAGTCCACATTAAACTAAGGCCGCATGTATCACTTTAACGGCTCTCTTGATCGTCTCTGAATTAATTCTTCTAAGACTTCACTAAACTCTTTCCTAAATTCATTAAATGACTCCTGATGAGCTTTAGCTGACTCTTGAAAAGCAACAAGCTGCTTTTGGTAATCAGAGACAACTTTTGAGCAGCGCCCATAATCGAATCCTGCGTTAGTTACATGCTTTGCTACTTCTTCATACCCTCTAGTAACAGAGAAAAATGTAGGGATTTTGATTACCTGCTCTAACCCCGTCACTCTAAAGCCAATGTATCCCTTTAATGATGGATCATATTCAAGCCAATTTTCATCGCCAATACAAAGGTAGGATATAATCTGTTTAGCTTTATCTTCTTTCTTCATAATCTAATCCTCTTGAAAACGACAACAACATAATAGATACAAGCAACTGATTTGTAAATGAAAGTTCAGATAGTTAGTTTGATAACAGAGTGGAACTAGTTTTATGAAATCTCTCAGCAAAGTCCTGAAGAATACATTTTGAACCTTAAAGCGTATCCATTTAGGTATGCTAAATAAGAACACCAAAAAAGTCTCCAAAACCGTTCTCATTAGGGTTGATTTTAAATTAGCGGAACACTAAAATTTATGGGTCTAAGACTTATAAAGGAACACCACACTAATGAGTAAGCATCAAACAGTCGCATATATTCGAGTTTCATCTTCTCAGCAATCAACTGATAGACAATTGGTTGATGTAAGCTATGACAAAGCTTTTATTGAAAAAGCATCAGCTAAGAGCACTGAACGCCCCCAACTACAAGCAATGCTTAATCATGTTCGTGAAGGTGATGAAGTTGTGGTTCACTCAATGGATAGGCTTGCCCGTAATACCAAAGACTTGTTAGAGATCGTTGAAAGCTTAAAAAGCAAAGGAGTCAGCGTTAAGTTTATGAAAGAAAACCTTACCTTTACTGCTGGTGGTGAGAGCTCTATCAATAACCTGATGCTCACAATGCTTAGTGCCGTAGCGCAATTCGAAAGGGAACTAATATTAGAGCGCCAACGAGAGGGCATTGAAGCCGCGAAGAAAAAAGGTAAATACAAAGGTCGAAGTGCAAGCATAAATAGAGAAGAAGTCATGAGAGACATAAACAGTGGCCTTTCTGTTCGCAAGACATCAGCTAAACACAACATTGCTGTAAGTTCAGTGAGTCGCATCATTAAAGAAGCAAAGAAAGAGTCCATTCAAAATCAATAACTACCCATAAAGTACAAACTAAACGTAATTTAGGAGCCCTTTTTAATGGCAAAACAACGCCCTGTAACCTGTAGAGAGTGCGGTAAGCGTAGAGTTAAAGCATTAACAACTAATCCAATTACAGGTAAGCAGCGCCGCTCTACTATTAATATATGCCAAGACTGTCACTTAAAGACCATTGATTATAAATTCTTCAGTAGTTCTTTTGGTCAATGGCTACGTAGAGCCTTTCAGCGCCAATGCACCAATTCGATACCAAAAAATACCAATGAGTTAAGAGATTTAATTTATCTTTGGAAGTTTTACCGTAAGGCATGTGGATTTAAAAGTGATGGTGAAGTCGTAACTAAAACATATGATTACCAATTATGCCATATTGACCCACTTAAGGGAGAGAACGGCCTAGTAGGTAAGTTGATTTCTACGAATTTGATGATTGCACCAGCACAACTTAATCGCGAACTCTCAAACCTCCCTTTCCCTTACAATGCTCAACAATCAGTGCAAAAAGGTGAGGAGATTACAGATGATAATTTTAAAGAGATATGTCGTCAAAGATATAACCTTCCCTTATTAGCAGCAGAATTCTGCATGATACCCCAGAAAAAAAACAAAGCATTACCCGTTTTTGAGTCACTAGGTGTAGACGTGCAAACCACTTTATCTAAAGAGTTAAAACGCCTTGGCTTCCCAGTAGACCATATCATTGAAGAAAGTGTCAGTCATAAGCACAACAAAACTCCTGAGGCCATTGCTCTAGATATCTTTGATACATTCTTTAAGGTTGGTGGGACACTCGCTGTATCTCAACTAAATAATTACAGGGAATCGAATGATGAAGATGGTCTCTCAAAAGAGTCCATTAAGAAATTACTTGAGTATGACTATACGCTCCCTTCTGAGAAACTTAGGTTATCGAGAGAAAAAAGAAAACAAAAGGACTATTGGGAAGATATTGGCTTTTAAGCCTATCCTATAGTTTAACTGTGAAATTCCCTTGAAAGCCTTTATATACAAGGTCTACAGGGGAATTAACATCATGCAGTAATACGTTTAATAGTTCCTGTTGTATTCAATAAGAACACCTCAAAAGCCATACAGTAATCCATACAAGTTACCTTTGGGTGGAAACTGCTAATGATAAACTCTACAAATATTCCTAATTGTGTTTCATTTCGTTATTCCATTGGGTGAGGGCTAAACATATCGACAAATATATTAGAGTTTCCCTGAAGCTCCTTAATCCTAGAGTTCCTAATAAACTCCCACTCATCAGGAGGATCGCTAAGAGACCACCTCAGGAACATCAAGTATTCTTCCTCTGATATATCTACATCGTGCTTATAACTCATATAAAGCCATATCCTAGCCATATCCCCACGGATTAGTTCAGACGGCTCAGTGATGTCATCTGTCCATTCAAAATCACACTGACCTAGTTTCCTTGCTTCCCCCTCTATAATCCCATATCTAGTGTCAGACCTAATGCGATTAGTTTGTCCAACTGAAGGTACTAAGTTATGAAGATCAAAAATGATAGCCTGAGCATCTTTTGAGGTCCTTTCACATACATGACGACTCCCATTGACCCAACAAGCCATTTGCTTTGCAGGAGTCAGAGAAGCTGGAACAACATGCTCCCAGTCTAAAACTGTAATAGCATTTTTATATTTTGCTTCAGAGCCATCATACCCACATGCAATATTATCGATGACACCTCCACTAACTCCTTTTGGTTCATAAGGACAACCACAGTACTTTGTTATCGCATGGTCAAAATACACTTTGTCTCTAGCTACTTCCTTAGCCTTGGACCAAGACGTAGGGATACTTGAGGCATTTACTAAGTTAATACTGAACATAAGAAAGAAAACACATAAAAGTTTCATAGCTTGTCCCTAAGGATTAATAATGGGTCTATTAGTACAACAAGATAAGTAAATTATGGCCACCAGCGGCTGCTATTTCGAGTACCCTTTTGGCGCCAGGTTGGCCTTTCACATCACTTAAATCGAGTAGCGAGTCACGCTGCGACTGCTGCTCTGGATAGCAAATATTAAGTGGCAAAGGTTGCTGATTTAATAAGTCATTCCAAACATCTTGTAAGGAGTAAACGGCTTTTCGAGCTACGCCCGAAACAAGGCTTGCGAGATTATCGTTTTCGGCGGGTAAGAAACAACAGCGACCCTGCTCTTTCGCTCCTAACACCGAAGGCAAAATAGCATTTACCCCTCTTACTTCACCATTTAAAGCTAACTCTCCGTAAAACTCATAACGATGAATATCAGGGCAGTTTATTTGCCCAGAGGCGACTAAAATACCCACAGCAATAGCTAGATCAAAACGGCCACCTTCTTTAGGTAAATCAGCAGGCGCAAGGTTGACGGTTATTCGTTGATCTGGAAAACCAAACTGAGAGTTTTCGAGTGCGCTACGCACTCTATCTTTCGACTCTTTGACTGACGCTTCAGGTAAGCCAACGATATGAAAAGCGGGCAAGCCATTTCCTAAGTGTACTTCAACAATCACTTCAGGGGCTTGTACACCCACTTGTGCACGTGAAAATATTCTAGCTAAAGACACGATCCATGATGTCCCTATCATTCATCCTTAAATTAAGTTTAGTCGGGATATTTAAAAACGTGTAATGTCAGTTGCCATTTCATTGCAGCTAAACGCAGTGATAAGGTCATTAGCATGGCTAATATCATAGCTACTTCGGTCACTAAACCCAGCGAAATACTTAATGTATAAACAATGCCACCAGCGATACAAGCAATTGCATAAAGCTCGCCCTTTAATAGCATCGGCATATTTCCAGCCAGCACATCACGGATAACACCGCCAAAACAGGCTGTTATTACACCCATGATAATCGCCGTGGTGTCTGGCATACCTGCGAGCATGGCTTTTTGTGTGCCCATCACCGCAAAAAATGCCAAACCGAAAGCATCAGCAACTTGCAGCGCATTAAGTGAAATAGAACGCTGCTTATTGATTAATCGAGTGGTGACAAATACAGACAATAAAATAGCCCAGAAATAGCTTTGATCATGTAGCCAAAATACAGGAACATCTAAAATAACGTCGCGTACAGTCCCACCGCCAATAGCAGTGACTGTGGCCAACACAACAACCCCAAAGCCATCCATTTTTTTGTTGTACGCCAGTAGCGTTCCAGAAACTGCAAACACGGCTACGCCGAATAAATCAAACCAATGGTAAAGTTCAGTCATGTTTGTAACTAAAAAGTAATGTTAGTGCCGTTGTAACATAAACTTTTCAATCTTTTAAGCGAAGTTTCGATTACTCGCCTTTTTCGACCAGCTCAATAAACTTTAAACTTTGCATCATAACGTTATCTGCAAGCGTAGAGTCTGAAAAGTAAGATTCCTTCTCAGTTGCTTTACTAGGAGTTGCCAACAAGATGTTATAATCATCTTCTAACTCGACCCATAAGCTTCGTTCTTGAGCATTTAATTGCGCATGTTTTTTACGAACATTGTCGGCTTCATAAAATGCCTCTTGTGCTTTTAAGAATGCATCTTGTGATTCTTCGCTCATATCTTCACTTGAAAACAAGCTATTACTTAAATCACTAATGTCTTCTTGCATTGCATCCATCGTTTGGCACCCACTAAGGGTAAGAAGTAATACTGAGAAATATAACGCTTTCATAAACTAACTCCTCAAAAAAGCCCAGTAGCATTGCTGCTACTGGGCTCAGAAAATTACTGCTTAATTAAACTGCCCGATACAAAAGTGTGTAACTCGGGATCATCATTATCATCGTAGGTTTCAGGTACTTCGAAACCTAGCGTTGCTACACTAAAACCACCTTCAATGGTTATCACGGGGGTCATAGTCACACCATAGCCATAATTTTGCGTAGCTGTTGGTTCGCTATACATCATCAACGACCCAAGATCTAATGCCCACTCTGCTGAGCGTACTTCACCATCTAACTCAAATGTTGCAGTACCATCATTACTTATAACGACATTAGAGGTTTCTAAACCACTGCCATCATCAGCCATAAAGGTAAATACATGTGAGCCAATAAGATCTGCTTCAGTGAAAGCTGCTTGCTCAATAACTCGTGTAACGCGTTCGAAGAGGCCAAAATCATCGCCGTCTTTGAACTGTATAAAGTTACCTTGTGGCTTCACAATAAAGTAAGGGTCAGCAAATTCAATTGGGTTACCATAGGTTTTTACATAGAAATCAACCACTACCTTTTGAGTTTCTGCATCATAGGTGTAGTAACCACCTGATATACCTAACTCATCAAACTCAGTATCATGAGCAAGCTCTAAGAAAGTGCCATCCTCTTTAAATACAGCAATGAAGAAATCTCCATCGTAAGAGCCATATGTATAACCCCCTATTAGCGGGTTTGATTCACTGTAGATTCTACTTAGCGTAATAGTACCCTCACCTTCGATATCGAATGTCAGCGTATCTCCATCAACACTGGCAACAATACTGCCAGCATCATCTATACCGAAACTACCATTGGTATCTTCCGTAATAGTGACATCAAAAGCGCCTGTTGTTTCATCCCAAGTAAAGTCACCAATTTCAAAACCAGGGAATGCGGTGTCATCATCAGGGTCGTCCATTGCTTGAATTTGTAACCATTTTCCATCACGAATAATTACCGCGACATCAGGCTCATCAGCAAGCTGCCAAGCCCCATCCAATGGATGATCCGTTGCAGGACGCTCTACAACAACTTGCTCTTCAGCCATTGCCTTATCAAAGTACCACGCTTGTTTAGCATCTTCAGTACAACTACCTGCTTGCTCATACACGCAAATAGTTAAGAAGTTTCGATCAAAGTCACTCACTTCAGCCTTCATGCTATCAAATAGTAATTTCCCTGACGCTAAACTGTAGTCGTATTGATTGACCACTCCAAGGTAAGTGAAGGTGATTTGATGGCTATACTCAGCCGTCATCTCATCATAAATAGTCGCTATTTTAATGGTTTCTACACCTAGCTCTCTTGGTGAATAAAGTTCAATGTAGTTAGTTGTAATTGGGTAGCCATTATTATCAAAACTTGCGTTTTCTTCTAACCAATAGGGTGCGAATTTGGTTACCCCATACTCATCTGACACAGAGAAGTTACGCAGATGAGATGAATAATCTTCGACACGCTCCGAACCATCATAGTTAAAAAAGCGATATTTACGATACGTAAAGTTTTGACCATTGTTAGTGGCTAATAATCGCTGCGAGAACTCACTGTATACTTGGCAAACTTCCCCTTCAGGACAAATTGGCTGAACACCATTGCTCGTAAAATAGTTATATCTTAAGAACACTCCCTCACTGCTTACTTGCCAAGAACGAAAGTTTTGATTCAGGTTAAAGTTCATTAAACCATCATCATACACATCATAGTGGAGGTCTGTTTGAGGTGAGTTATAGCCTTGGTAAACAGTCCATTTACCCAATAGGTCTGACTTAGTAAATGAAAGCTGATTATCTCTCACCATTAAACCTGTGACTGTACGTGAGCTATCGTCCGCTTTAGCTTCGAGTGATGCCGCAAATTGATAACCCACTTGTACATTTTTAACGAGCCAAATAGCGATGTCATAACTAATAGTTTCTGCATTATTGCTTATAAGCAGTCGATTCCCATCAACTTGCCAAGTCACACTAACAGGCGCGTTATCGTTATCAATGAGCGTTCCTGTTCCACCAGAAAGTAACTCAACACTTACTGCACTACTATATCCACCAAACTCGCTTAGGTTATCAATAACCCAATTACCAATAAGTTCATCAGCTGTCACAGCAAGTGTTTGCTGTTGTTCAATAAGGGTGGCGTTATAGTTCGATTCTGTAGTTCTATATACAACATCTGAACTGGTTATGCGTGTTTCGCTTTTACGGAAAAACTCAACCGTTCTGTTTGCATCGTTTTCAAGAAGAATAGTTAGGTCTAACTCAACTAAGTACTCACAAACATCTAGCTGTTCATCGTTTCCATCAGTAACCACAAAGCAACTCATTAATGCTGGCTCAGCCAAAGTAATTGTGATGTCTTGCTCTTGTTGCGACCAACTAAAGTCAGTATCAACATCCAGTAAACTGACATACCCGGTACCATCATTATTAAACTCAAACTGCCCAACTGAAGTTCGATAATATTGTGGCTGCATTAATAAATAGTTGCCGGTCAGATTATTGATTGTTTGATCAACTAATTCATCATCATCTTTAATCTCTTCTTTTGTAGAGTCAATTAATCCTGGATCTTGGCTTTCAACTGTATTTATAAAGTCATCAATTTGTTCAGCGCTAGATATTAAATCAAGGGTCGAATCGACACCCTCAGGTAGTTCGTAGTCATCATTATCTACAATGATCTTGATTAACGCTGCAAGTAGCAGTTTTTCGTCAGCATCAACAGCGAGTAAAGCTTCATCTAATGCTTGTTCAGAATCGATGTTTGTACCGTCGCGGCTTAAAAGTGCAAACTCTGCAGTACTAACATTAGTAATGTTTACGCCAAAGTTTTCATCTTTGCTTAATGTGCCATCGGCTCCTGCTTGTGAAACAAGCGTTGCGATAGACTTCAGTTGGGATACAAATTCAACGCCCGGATCAATGGAGTTATTACCCAACGCCACCAGCTTAACCAGTTCATCAGCATCTGAGTCATCAACCTCAATGTTTACGCTATAGCGGCCTTGTGCATCAGCGGTAATCTCAAATTGTTCATCACCAATCTGCACCACAATACTTGAGTTGATAATCGGCTCATCGGTTACAATACCGGTGATCGTTACGCTGAGCACTTTACGTTTAAGCTCAATCGTTACTGTTGCTGTGGCGGTTGCACCATCATCATCGGTGACTGTCAGTGAAACAACGACATCTGCATCATCTTCGATTTCAGGCGCGGTGATCGTAAGTGTACTTGTATCGCTGCCGGTAAGTGTTAGATCTGGACCTGATGTTTGCTGCCATGCGTAACTTGCAATTGTGCCATCACTGTCTGTTGCCGTCGCTTGTAGGACTAAATCGCCACCTTCTGTTACGCTGCTATCACTACTAATAGATACCGTGGGATTTTTGTTTGTAGCGACGGGAGGGGTATCATCATCGTCATCACCACCTCCACCGCCTCCACCACAAGCGGTTAAAGCGACAAGACTTGTCGCTAGTAATAATTGTTTTAAATACTTTATGGAGTGAAAATTAGGGGGGCTCATCATGCTAATCCTTACATTGAGTACTGTATTTCCCTAAAAAGAGGCAACTGCATACACAGTTGCCATAACTCAAGGGAAGCAAAACCTATTTTGAACATGAAATAAAGGCGGGATCTCAGTGTCGTCCTTAACCATAATCTGAATTCAGTCATGTTTGCCCGTCAAATATGAACACCCGAGATCCCATCAAAGCGATTCATTTTTCGTTAAGGTTCAAGGGTAGATTAGTTACAAGAAATAAGTATGCTGAATGCCGACAAAAATGTACTCAAATACGACATTTCCTATATAAACAACATGTTATATGTAATGACATTGGTACTCTTTCGCTGTCATGCCATATTTTGCTTTAAAAAATTTAGAAAAATACGAGCGTGACGAAAAGCCCACATCATCTATTACTAAGCTTATTTGTCGCCCTTGTCTTAGTAATTCAGCTGCTTTACTCAGTCGATAATTACGCAAATATTCACTAGGAGTAATGTTTAATAGAACTTTTAACTTACGTTGTAATTGACGCTCACTAAGCGCTAATTCTTTCGCACAATTCACCATAGAGAAACCTTGTTGCTGGTAATGCTCAGCAACATACAACTCAAGCTTTTCAAGCAGCTGTTTGTCACGAGGATCAACCACAACCGGTTGCTTTGTCTCAACATGATCAGGTGCATCCATAGTTTGCTGTTGAGAATATAAATTGACCCAATGTATCCAATTCTCAACTTTTAAAAATAGCTCTTCTCTATCAAATGGTTTGGTGATCACATCTAGCGCATGCTGTTGCAAACTACTTACTCGGGTTTCATAGTCTCCCTTGGCGGTCAAAATAATCACCGGAATATGACAAGTAACGGGCGAATTATGTAATGAATCTAAAACAGTAAAGCCATCGACTTTTGGCATCATTAGATCAGTAATTATTAAATCTGGTACTTGGCTCAGCGCTATTTGCAAACCGATCTGACCATCTTCAGCTAATAATACTTGATAGCGGTGCTGTAACTCTGTTTTTAGGTAATGACGTAGCTCGTCATTATCTTCAATAATTAATACACTCGCTTTGTCATGACTCACTTTTGATTTTAGGCTTGTACTATCAACAGGAACTTGCTCTGCAAATTGTGCTGTTTTAAATGCGAGTTTAAAGTTGGTTCCTTCTCCTAAACGACTTGCCAACACAATATTGCCTTTGTATTTATCGACCAGACGTTTAACGATAGCTAAACCTACGCCACTACCTTCTACATTTGCATGACTACTTACTCTGTAGAAAGTATCAAACACCTTGTCTTTTTCAGCGTCTGCGATGCCTTTACCTGTGTCTGTTACTTCTATGTAGGCAAGCTCACCTGATGCGCTTACGATTAAGCTGACTTGGCCTTGCTGAGTATACTTAAAAGCATTGCTTAATAGATTAGTAAGAATTGTGATCACCCCTTCTCGGGTGCTTTCAATAAATACAGCCTCTTCAATATCAACCTTAAAGTCGATGGGCTTTTCACCTAACACAGCAAACTGCCCCGCGACCTCTCTGGCTATTGCCGATAATGATACAACTTTAATAATCTCTTCATGGCGCTCATCATAACGAGTCAGCGTTAACAGCTTATCGACCAAACTTTCTAAGCGCCGGCTATTACGCAATACCAAGTTCAGTTGCTCACGCTTTTCAGTATTTCGCTCATCTGCTATGAGCTTTTGCAACGGCGCAATCAACAAACTCAAAGGAGTACGTAATTCATGAGATGCATGTGTAAAAAAACGCACTTTATTTTCGAGTGAATCACTCAGAGCATCAGCTTGCTGTTCGATGAGTGTTTTTTGCTCTGCGATTTCATCGGTGCGTTCGCTAACAATTTGCTCCAGATAATATTTTTGTTTGCGTATACGGCGAGTCCAAAACACTGTGAATAACCACACCATCGCCAAAATCAGCATGGCTGCTAGCAGATAAAACTCACTGGTTTGCCACCAAGGCGCAAGAACCGTTATGTTTAACAGTAATGGGGTAAGCGCATTTGCCCCATTTTCACTACTAGCATTAACTTTCAACTGATATTTACCAGCAGGAAGATTAGTGTAATCAACTGATAAAAAAGCCCCTGTAGCTTTGCGCCATTGTTGTTCAAAGCCCGCTAACTGATAGGAATATTGGTTAGTCTGTGGCTCAGAGTAGTGTAGGTAACTAACCTGAAAATGAACCCGTTTAATTCCCGCAGGAATAGTCACTGAACGGCTTTTTTCTATTTGGTATAAACTGCCTAAACGGCTGACTCCCTGATTTACCACATCCTCATCATCAAACTGCAAACTAGTGAGTGCTAATTGCCCGCCAATAGTATTAACTTCAAGGTCAGCAGGATTAATGACACTAACCCCTTGAGTGCCACCAAACATCAAGCGGCCATCACGGGTTTTTAAATAAGCACCGGCATTAAATTCATTACCTTGTAAGCCATGTCGAGCTTTATAATTTTTTATGCTCATGGTTACAGGGTCTATTTTAGCGAGGCCGTTGTTGGTACTTAGCCAGACCCTATCTTCATTGTCTTTTAGCAACGCATAAACGACTTGATTAGGAAGGCCTTGAGCGACATTAAGCTGATGAACTTGCTGGTTGCTCAAATCAATAATATTTAAGCCGTTCGATGTTGCGAGCCACATTTGCTGATCAATTTTTAAAAACGCTCGCACTGTATTATCAGATAAAGCCAAGTCGCCTTTGCGATAATTAGTGAGGGTATCGGTTGCTGCGTTGTAGTGATAAGCCCCATCACCATCTGTGCCTATCCACAGATCTGCTTGCGAGGTTTTGTATAAACTCGTCACCCGCGCCGTTGGAATTACAAGTTGTGTATTCGCTACAGGCTGTGCAAAACTAATAAATTTGCCGCGCTGCCTATCAAAGCAAAACAGCCCCCCTCCATTAGTGCCGACCCAAACATTATTTTTCTCATCGACTAAAAGGGCATATATACTGTTTTCAGTTAAGCCATGCTCGCCTTCATCTGCTCGATAGTGACTTATGCTGCCATCGGTATGCAAAACATCAATCCCTTGCTGCCAGCTGCCAATCCATATATCGCCATTACGATCTTCGGCGATGGCTTTAATTGCATTGCTACTGATTGAATACGGTGAACTTTCGCTGGTTATGCGATCTAAACGATTTAATTGCTGATCAAGAATATCGATACCGCCACCCCAGCTGCCATACCAAATACGTTGCTTTGAGTCTTCAAATAACGCCCACGCATCGTTACTTGAAAGTGGCGTTGGCTTTTTTAACTTACTAAATTGCAATGATGCTGGGTCGAGCTTACTGATCCCATGTGCAGTACCAAACCACATAATGTCACTACTGTCTCGGTAGATACTATATACCCGGTCATGAGCAAGACTATATTTATCAAACGGGTCATGCGCTAAAACAATGAAGCTTGCATCAATGGGGTCGTAAACATTAATTCCGCCGCCTCGCGTTGCTAGCCAAACTCGGCCTTGGCTATCAAACTCAAGATCACGAATTTCATTGCTACTAAGCCCAGAATTATCATCATTAGAAGTTAACCACTGCGTTATTGTTTTGGTGCTTAACGCAATCTTATACAAACCGCCGCCCTGACTTGCCAACCAAATACTGCCATCAGCGGCCTGTTTGATAGCAAAGACACTAGCATGAATGTTTACTGGCTCAGCAAAGCCAGAAAAAACCGAATTGATTTGTTGATTATTAATAAGGTCATAATGAAGTAACCCAGCTCCATGCGTTCCTATCCAAAGTATGTCAGCGATTTTTGATAGCGCATAAATAGGCTTTTTTAACCCTGTTATTAACGTTTCAAGCTGCTCTGCTCGCTTATCGTAACGAAACAGGCTGCCGTCGTAAGTGCCAATATAAACTTGCTGTTGCGCCACCAATAAACTAGTAATGCGACGCTCTTTTAGAAGCGGCTCAGAAAATTGATAATTATGTAATGCGAGTTGGTTTACACCACTATTTCGAGTACCTATAAACAGCTGTGATTCGCTATCAAGTGCCAACGGATAGATATAGTTATTCGCTAGGCTATTTTCCTTATCGGATGCTGTGAATACAGTAAATTCATTGCCATCAAAACGATTTAAGCCTGCCTGTGTTGAAATCCAGATAAAACCTTGCTGGTCTTGAACAATATCAAACACAACACTTTGCGATAGACCATCATCAATATCGTAGTTTTGAAATGCACACAAAGCTGAAGGTAAGAACAGAAGTGCTAACAGCGCTATTAAAAAACGGATCATCCCTAAATCTACTTATTTATTATTAGTTATTAATCAAGCGTAGTTCAGTTCAGCTAACATTCATAATCATTTCCCAATTTAGGGATGAATAACTAGGATAGATATCAAGGGGTTGGATTTAGGTGTGAGTTAGCGAGTTAGCGAGTTAGCGAGTTAGCGAGTTAGCGAGTTAGCGAGTTAGCGAGTTAGCGAGTTAGCGAGTTAGCGAGGGTAAAGTTTAAACGTTCTAAGTCAAGCCTATCGCTCTGATCAACTGACGTCTGACGGCTTATAGCTCTGTTTATGTTGGGTTTCGCTACGCTCAAACCAACCTACACAAAGAATGAACTGGGTGAACCCGAGTGAAAACACTGCACTAAACAACACTCTCATCCTACTTAAAACTTATAGCTTAAAGCTTCCAGCTTTTTCAGGCATAAAAAAACACGCTTTCGCGTGCCTACTTATCAAACTCATTTAATTTTAATCTTCAATTTCAGTTGGTTGCGGGAGCTGTGAATTTTGAGGGCGAACCGACGGCCTTCGGGCTCTGAACCTGAATTTCAGGCATAAAAAAACACGCTTTCGCGTGCCTACTTATCAAACTCATTTAATTTCAATCTTTAATTTCAGTTGGTTGCGGGAGCTGTGAATTTTGAGGGCGAACCGACAACCTTCGGGCTCTGAAACTGAATTTCAGGCATAAAAAAACACGCTTTCGCGTGCCTAGTATTACA
>NZ_JAKEVM010000106.1 GCF_022398475.1 Pseudoalteromonas shioyasakiensis
CTTTCAATGTATATTTGTAGATTAACTACCTCATGATAGTAAAAATAAAAAAATCATTGAAAGATGCTGAGCATAGGCATACAGCTATAAATGCTTTTTTAGCACTCACCATTAGAATACTGGGTGCTGGTATGGCATTTTTGTTTAATTTAATTATTGCAAGGCAGTTGGGTGCTGAGCAGTCTGGCTATTTTTTTCTTGCGCTTGCTTTGGTTATGTTACTGTCTGCAGTAGCTAGACTTGGCTTTGACAATACTGTATTGCGCTTTACATCAGCAGATGCAGGTAATGGCCATACAGTAAAGGCAATATTAAACTTTGCACTTAAATATGTTCTGCCAGTAGCATTTATTTTTACTGTCATTGCTTATGCATTTGCATCTTTGCTTGCTGAAATTGTATTTAAGAAGCCTGAGCTAACTGATACTTTAAAATTAATTGCCCCTGCAATAATAGGTTTGAGTATTGTATTTTTAGTGGCAATGAGCTTACAGGCTCGCCATAAGCTTGTTGCTAGTATCCCGTGCCAAAACATTGCTCATTTGATGTTATGTGGCGCGGCAGTTGTTGTATTTTCGGCTAAATCAGCAAGTGATGCGGCGCTTTATCTAAGTTTGTCGTTAGGTGTGTCATCATGTTTTTTTTATTGGTTGAGCATTAAAAACTTAAATAATAATGGTGAAAAGCCAGACCCTCAACAACTTTGGCATAGCGCAAGGCCTAACTGGGTCATAATAATAATGAGTCAAGCAGTACAGTGGAGTGCACCTATAATCATAGGCGTATTTTTAGTGGCAGAGCAGGTTGCTTTTTTTAGCGTTGCCCAGCGTATTGCACTCTTAACTTCGTTTATATTAATGGCGGTAAATTTGGTTGTTGCACCCAAATTTTCGGCCTTTCATGCTAAGGGGGATGATGTTGGCATTCGCAAGACTGCTTTGTTCTCTGTGCGGTTATTAGTATTAAGTGCGTTACCCATAGTGCTTTTTATGTTGCTGTTTCCTGAATTTTTAATGGGCCTTTTTGGTGAAGAATTTAGGCAAGGAGCGCTAATTTTACAGGTTTTAGTTTTAGGGCAAGCGGTTAATGTAGTGACGGGGTCTGTTGGTTATTTACTAATGATGAGCGGCCACGAGCGCGATATGCGTTTAGTCACACTCATTAGTGGTTTTGGTGTTTTAATCAGTGCACCTATTTTCACTAAGTTGTTTGGCGCTGTTGGTGCAGCGTCTGCCACTGCATTCTTTATTAGCTTGCAAAACTTACTCGCCGTTTATTTTGTTAAAAAACGATTAGGCTTCAATACCTTAATGTTTTGGCAGAAGATATGATTTGGCGAGCTACGAGCTACGAGCTACGAGCTACGAGCTACGAGCACGAATAAGGATGCTTGAATGATTTTACAGCAATGGTTGATAGTGGTTATATTTATTACAACCATTGTAGGCTTAATAAAATTTCAAAAATTTCCTGAGCGTGTATTTGCAGCTGCTTGTTTAGCCTGTTTTGCCACTAACCTAGTTTCTACCGAACAGCTTTTGAATAATGCAGTTAACCCAGGGTTAGTTACCTTGTTGCTATTAGTGGTGTGTGCATTCGCTTTTGAGCGCACCAGCTTTTTACGCAAACTAGCTAATGTTTTATTTAATGGCTCTGTGGTTAAGTCTTATGTCAGAACCTTATTGGCAACAGTTGTAGCCTCTGGTTTTTTAAATAATACCGCGGTGGTAGCTACTTTAATTAGCCCGGTTAAAAAAAATAAACTCATTGCCCCTACCAAACTTTTACTGCCCCTTTCTTATGCCGCCATTTTAGGTGGTACACTCACGTTAATTGGCACCTCAACTAACTTAATTGTTAACTCTATGCTGATTGAACGCGGTGCCGAGGGATTTAAATTTTTTGATTTTTTACCTATTGGCTTAGCTGCCGTGGTTGCTTGTGTATTGGTAATGGCACTCACAATTAATCGTTTAAAAGGTAAAATCTGTAAAGATGAAACCTCTAGCGATTATTTTGTTGAAGCTAAAGTGAATAACGGCTCACCGCTAATAGGTAAAACCGTTGAACAAAATGGCTTACGTAGCTTAGAGTCACTATTTTTGGTTGAGGTAGTTCGCGATAACCGCTTAATTTCGCCCGTAGCGCCAACGCAAATGATCCGCGAAGGCGATAAACTTATTTTTTCGGGCGATGTCACTAAAGTGCTGGTGCTGCAGCAATTTGAGGGTTTGAGCTTATTTGCAGAGCAAGATGGTTTATTGCGCGATAACTTAACCGAAGTAGTTATTAAACCGGGTGCTGCTGTGGTAGGTAAAACGTTAAAAACGGCAGGCTTTCGTGCACGCTTTGATGCCGCCGTAGTTGCAGTGCGCCGCGAAGGTGAGAAGCTCTCGGGCAAGTTGGGCGATATTACCATTCAAAGCGGCGACTTTTTGATTCTTGCAGTTGGCCCTGACTTTGCTAAACGTACTAACTTAACTAAAAACTTTTTTATACTGAGCGGTGTCAAAGCCGATAACATGCTTAAAGGCTTAAAAGAGCGTATTGTTACTTGGGGCTTTGTGGCAACCATTGCGGGCTCGTTAATTTTTGATATTAGCTTATTAAAAAGCTTTATTTTTTACCTAGCCGTGCTGGTGGGTTGCCGTTGTTTATCGCTAAACGAAATTAAGCGACGATTTCCGTTAGAGCTTTGGCTTATTGTAATGAGCGCTTTAACATTAGCTACAGCCCTAGATAATTCAGGTGTATCTAAACTAATAGCCGAGCAAGTCGAAGGCTTACTTGCCGGGCAAAGCGTTTATATAGCCTTTATTGGTGTATTTTTACTTACTCTATTATTTACAGAGTTAATAACAAATAACGCAGCTGCAGCGCTTACATTCCCTATTGCATTTACCATAGCTCAAGGCTTAGGCGTAAGTTACATGCCATTTGTACTTGCAGTAGCCTTTGCCGCGAGTGGCAGTTTTATTAGCCCTTACGGCTACCAAACCAATCTAATGGTTTACAATGCCGGCAATTACAAACTAACCGATTTCATAAAGTTCGGCCTACCGATCTCAATCACCTACAGCCTAGTGGTACTGACCCTGATACCCGTGTTTTTTCCGTTTTAGGTATAAGGCGCTAGGTACTAGGGGCTAGGTAATAGGCGATAGGCGCTAGGCGTTAGCTAGAAATATGTCTTTAGGCTCTAGGCTCTGGGTTTATTTTGCGATAAGGTTTAGTAGTGAATGGATTTCACTTAATGGCGAAGGGACTAATTATGAAATTTGAACAAATGGATGTGTGGAAGAAGTCATTACGATTAGCATGTGAAATATACAAATATAAAGTTCTGCCCATCGTTCCTTATCACATACCTCTCAGTATTCTAAAGTAAATGCACTGTGTTTTACGTTTTAAATCGAACTTTATAGAGGTAAGATATTAGAAGTCAGATATCAGAAGGAGCTGAGCTGCGATGAATTTTGAAAAGTTAGATGTTTGGAAAAGAGCTGTTAAATTAAGTGCAGAAATTTATAAAACCACTTCTCAATTAAATGATTATGCTTTCAGGAGCCAACTTACTCGTTCAGGCCTTTCAGTGCCAAGTAATATTGCAGAGGGAGTCTGTAGAGACAGCTTTGAAGAAAAGAGTCGCTTTATTGATATTGCGAGAGCTTCTTTAGCTGAAGCTAGAACTCAAATTTACATTGGTTCAGAGGTTGGTTATATAGAGCGTGAAGTTGCTTTAAGCTGGATTGCAGAGTCAAAAGAGTTAGCTGCTATGCTGACAAGTTTAAAGAATCGTTTTGACTCTGAAATCTGAAATCTGAAATCTGAAATCTGAAATCTGAACCCAAGAGGTACCATGACCGAGAACATTGTATGGCACGATCAAACTGTTTCGCGTGCTGAAAAAGAACAACATAAAGGGCATAAGCCGGTATTACTTTGGTATACAGGATTAAGTGGCTCTGGTAAGTCGACTATTGCGAATGCGGTTGAGGCTAAGTTATTTGAATTAGGTTGCCATACTTATTTGCTTGATGGCGACAATGTACGCATGGGCTTAAACAAGGGCCTTACTTTTAGCGACGAAGATCGTATTGAAAATATTCGCCGTATTAGCGAAGTAGCTAAGCTGTTTGTTGATGCGGGCTTAATTGTATCAACGGCATTTATTTCACCGTTTAAAGAAGATCGTGCACGTGCTCGCAGCATTATGAACCAGGGTGAATTTGTAGAAGTATTTATCGATACGCCATTAGAGGTTTGTGAAAGCCGCGACCCTAAAGGTTTATACAAAAAAGCCCGTGCTGGTGAGATCCCTAATTTTACAGGTATCAGCTCTGCGTTTGATATACCAGAGCAACCAGAGATTCATGTAAAAACAGCAGAGCAAAGCATTGTGCAAAGCGTTGAGCAAATTATTGGTTATTTACGCGAAGCTGGGATTATAGAAATCTAGAGCCAGAAACCAGACGTCTAAAATCTGATATCTAACCCCTGACGTCTAACTTCTGACCTCTAACATCTATAATCTGACTTCTATTATTCTTTGAGATTTTATGAACTACGATATTTTTAACGGTGATGCCGATGGCATCATCGCACTGTTACAGTTGCAGCTCGCTAACCCTGTTGAAAGCGTGAAAGTAACCGGTGTTAAACGTGATATTCAACTACTAAAAAAAATTACCCCAAAAGCTGGTGATAATATACGTGTACTTGATATTTCGATGGAAAAAAACATGGCAGAGTTGCACGACGCCCTATGCGTAGGAGCACGTGTTATGTATGTAGATCATCATAAAGCGGGTGATATTCCAAACCACGCTAACCTCTTTGCTCATATTAATTTAGACGCAAACATGTGTACGAGCTTAATTGTGAGCGACCTTATCGAAAAACAATATCATTTATGGGCTATTACAGCTGCTTATGGCGATAATTTATTTGCAAAAGCCGATAGCGAAGCCGATAAACTAGGCTTAACAGAGCTCGAAAAGTCACAACTTAAAGCATTTGGTACCTATATTAACTATAACGGCTATGGCAGCAAGGTGGCCGATTTACACTTTGCTCCAGAAGATTTATTTAACGAGCTACTAAAATATAAGTCACCTCTTGATGCCATTAACGACAGTGAGTCGGTTTATTACGTATTAGAAAAAGCTTACAAAGCTGATATGCAAAAAGCGGCTGACGCTAAAGTCTTACATAATTGCGATACAGCAAAGGTTATTTTACTTGATGATGCCCCATGGGCGCGCCGTGTAAGTGGCGTATTAGGTAACGACCTTGCTAACCAAGCACCTAATAAAGCCCATGCAGTGCTTACCTATAATAACAAAGGCAGTTATACAGTAAGTGTAAGAGCACCACTCAATAATAAACAGGGCGCTGTTGATGTATGCAGCCAATTTGCCACCGGCGGCGGCCGCGCAGCAGCGGCAGGTATTAATGAACTAGAGCAACAACAAGTTGAACAGTTTCTTACTACTCTAGTTAATTTTTATAACTAACCCCTTGCTAGTGGCACCCCAGCCACTAGCTTGTGATCTGACTTCTGACTTCTGACTTCTGACTTCTGACTTCTGACTTCTGACTTCTGACTTCTGACTTCTGACTTCTGACTTCTGACTTCTTTATTTCATTCATCCTCCGTCAATATTATTACTGCTAACTTGGTTATAAATCTTTTTTTACTATTGCGCAAAATGAGTTAATAACTCATACTTTGTAATTATTTATTCTTATCACTACACTTAAGGGACTAAACATTATGAAAGCTGTCATTCCTGTTGCAGGCCTTGGTACACGTATGTTACCGATGACAAAGGCAATTCCTAAAGAAATGCTACCTCTGGTTGATAAACCGCTTATTCAATACATAGTAAACGAATGTGTTGCTGCGGGTATTAAAGAGGTTGTACTCGTTACTCACAGCTCTAAAAATGCCATTGAGAACCACTTTGATACCAGCTTTGAGCTTGAAGCAACCCTCGAAAAACGCGTAAAGCGCACCTTGCTTGAAGAGGTGCGCTCTATTTGCCCTGCTGATGTAACCATTATGCACGTACGCCAAGGCGAGGCTAAAGGATTAGGCCATGCTGTTATGTGTGCAAAGCCAATTGTTGGCGATGACGACTTTGTTGTTGTACTGCCAGACGTAATTTTAGATAGCTATACAGCAGATCAAAAAACCGAAAATATTGCTGCTATGATCAAGCGCTTTAATGAAGTTAAAGCAAGCCAAATCATGCTAGAGCCAGTACCACAAGAAAACGTACATAAATATGGTATTGCTGACATCGGCGGCGTTAAAATTAAAGCGGGCGAAAGTGCGCCAATTAAAACCATGGTTGAAAAACCAAAAGCTGAAGAGGCACCATCTAACTTAGCTGTTGTAGGCCGCTATGTTCTATCTAAAGCTATTTGGCCACTACTTGCTAAAACACCAGCGGGTGCTGGTGGCGAAATTCAGCTTACCGACGCTATTGATGAGCTAATGAAGCACGAAATTGTTGAAGCATTCCACATGAGTGGCCGTGCTCACGACTGTGGCGATAAATTAGGCTACTTAAAAGCGATTGTTGAATATAGCATGCGCGACGAAAACTTAGGTGAAGAATTCACTGATTTTGTAACCGAAATGGTAGCGCCAGCAGAGCGACATTTAAAAGCGGTTTAAGAAGAAGATATTAGATTTCAGAAGTTAGATGTCAGACTCTAGAATTTAGTGGTTAGAAGTTAGTTAATTGCTTTTAACCACTTGCTTTACCCCCCCAAAATAAAATATTGTTAACCTAGCACCTAGCACCTAGCACCTAGCACCTAGCACCTAGCACCTAGCACCTAGCACCTAGCACCTAGCACCTAGCACCTAGCGCTTCGCTATTAACTTCTCGTTTTTCACATCTAATGTTATATTTAATCTAATTTAAGGATTTTTATAATTTTAACTCGGAATAGTTTATGTCTAAGCTTAATGTCTTTTTAGGTAGTGCAATAGCTCTAAGTTCGCCGCTTGTTTTAGCTGAACAAATAAATTCTCATCAATCTTTCGTTGGTTATACTGGCCTTATTAATACCCCAAATGCTGAAGTTCAAGAAAAAGGAGTAATAGGTTTTGGTCATAACAATGAGCTTTTTGATCGCAGTAACCAGTATGTAAAGGGTCATAATTTTATTGTTAGTGCAGGTTTATTTGATGGTTTAGAAGTGAGTGGTCTCATTGCTTCGAATAGTATGCATGACAACCTGTATAGTAAAAAAGGAAGAGGGCAAATAAGAGATTTATCTTTTAATGCGAAGTATCAAATTCCTTATATCCCAGAAGATTGGTTTAACCTCGCTATTGGTGGTAAAGACATTGGCGGGCATATTAATTTTTACGAAACATATTATGCAGTGGCATCAAAAGAATTATGGAGCTTTAGATTTTCTGCAGGTATCGCAAAAAGCAAACGCCCTCATGGTGAGATGGATGGTGTGTTTGGTGGTATAGAGTATCAAGTTTTCGACTGGTTTAGCTTACAAGCAGAGCATGATGCAGAGGCATTTAATGCGGGCGCTAAGGTGTCTATTCCTAAAAAGTGGCTGTATGATATCGGCGAGCTAACCTTTACCAGCCGTTTTTATAGTAATACAGATTACTCTAAAGAGGACACTTATTGGGGCGTTAACTTTAGTATGCCGCTTTCGAGTGAAGATAAACAAAATTATAAAAAAGTTGAAGCAGCCCCTTATGTAGCACCGGTTGCTACACAGCCAACAGCTAAAATCGATGACCATGGCATTGGTTTTATACAAACTGCAATGGCGCCAGAATTAGCTGAACAAGCAAAAGCCCTTACAGTAGCAAGTGTAAAACAAGCACCAACAGCAAATACGCAAAAACTTGCAAGCTCAAGCTTAAATAGCCAAGTAATCGAATTAAAAGAAGCGTTAATTAACGATGGTTTCGAGAACGTAGTGGTGGGTTATAACCTGAATACTGTATTCGTAAACTTTGAAAACTCGGTATTTAACCGCAACGACATTGATGCAATTGGTGTTGTACTTGGCCGTATTGCTGAAAGTGTAACAAATGAAAGCACGCACTTTAACGTACAGCTTTCTAAAACAGGTATTCCTTTAATTGCAATTCAGGGCAAGGTCGATAACTACCGCTTGTTTATCGAAAAAGGTGTAAGCCCAGATTTAAATGTACAGCAAGGCAAAGCAAACATTCCTGAAGGTGTTGTATGGGCCGGTAAAGCAGAGGCAAGCCCTTACTTTAAACCGCGCTTAACCTTGAGCCCTGCTTTATCTAATACTTATGCAACAGAGTTTGGAGTATTTGACTACTCTGTAGGTTTACGTGCTGAGCTTGACGTGCCGCTGTGGCAAGGTGGTGGTATAAAGGTTACCAGCCAAACTATTTTAGATGAAAGCAGCGACTTTGAGGATAACGGCGTATTTGATAATTACAGCCTTGACGAAGGTATTGTAAATGCAATGCTTCATCAAACCTTTGCACTGCCGTATGGATTTTATAACCAAACGCAAATTGGTTTCTTTAAAGACTACTTTGATTACAAAGCCATTATTAACGAGACCGCTTGGTTAAGCCCTGAGGGGCGCCATAAAGTAAGTGCTAAAATTGCTTATTTTGATTATGCAGATTATCGTGCCTCACGTGAGTACGAAACTCTCACATACCAGTACAATTGGGTAGAGCAAGATATTACCCTACATGCTACGGCTGGCAAGTATTTCTATGGTGACAGTGGCGTAAAACTTGAAAGTCGTTTTTGGTTTGGTGATAGCTACATAGCAGTATTCTATGAGGATACAGATGCGCAAAAAGCAGGGGTTGGCTTGAGTATCCCACTTACACCACGTAAAGATATGAAAGTCACACCGTTTGGTCAGTTAAAAGGCCGTGATATATGGCGTGTTGGTCTATCAACGCAAATAGGAAAATTAAACACCTTGGTATTTAACCAAGGTTACGCTCCTTCAACACAAGTCTCTTTAGACAATACAATGTTTAGACGCGGCCGTTTAACTTCGAGCTATATTTATAGCAACCTAGCGCGAATGAAAGAAGCGTATGAGAGTTATAAATAATAGCGACTCGAAGTAACGAGGGGCGAGAAGCGACATACGAGTCAAACATTAGAAGTCAGATATTAGAGGTTAGTGGTTAGAGCCACTAACTTCTATTATCAAACTGTTGTTTTAGACCCGTTAACATGGCCCCTAACTCTTTGGTTTCTAATATCCAATACAATGCTTTTTCACGTTCTAGGTAGCCTATCTCCAGGCCTATATAGATTTGTGTTCTTGTTTCTGCAAGCGAAGATCTCGCGATATCTATAAACCGACTTTTCTCTTTGTAACTTTCACGGCTTACTCCTTCAGCAATGTTGCTAGGAACTGATAAGCCTGAGCGGGTTAACTGATCTCTAAAACCGAAGTCTTTTAATTCATTTGTTGATTTGTAAATTTCAGCACTTAATCGTGCAGACCGTTTCCATACATCTAGATTTTCAAAGTTCATAACTAACTCCTTGTATTGACTAACCACTAACCACTAACCACTAACCACTAACCACTATTTCTACTCTTTCGCCTAACTCAGCTTTAAGCTTTTCTGCTAGCGCTTGTTTGGCTTGCTCATCACCGTGGACGATTTTGATTAAAGTTGGCTTTTTGCGCATGCCGGTGACAAATCTGATTAATCCTTTTTGATCTGCATGGGCGCTGTAGCCGCTGATGGTATGAATTTGCGCTTTAATCATTACTTTTTGATTATCGATAAATACATAGCCGCCGCGAGAGCCGTACTTTTGAATCTCTCGGCCTAATGTTCCTTGCCCTTGGTAGCCAACAAAAATGACATCGGTTGTTTTGTCAGGTAAAAACCGCTCTAGGTAATTAACTATTCTGCCGCCATTACACATACCGCTGGCGGCGATGATTATAGCTGGCTGTTGTTTTGAGGCTAAAAAGTTTATAAGGGCAAGGTGTTCTTGGTGGCTATCAATGGTGTGTAGTTGGTTGAAGTCGAGTGGGTGGCGACCTTGTTTTACGCGTTTTTTTGCTTCGTTATCCCACAGCGCTTTAAAATGTAAATATTCATTTGTGAAATTGGCTGCCATTGGCGAATCTACAATAATTTGCAGTTTATGCCACATAGAGCGCTTGCTTGCAGAATGAATAAGTTGTTCAAACTCATAGAGTAGCTCTTGAGTTCGGCCAATGCTAAAAGCGGGTATGAGTACCACGCCATTATCACCTACGGCACGCTCTATAACCTTTTTAAGAACGGCTACACGCTCTTTTCGATCTTGATGGTTTTTATCACCATAGGTTGATTCAATAACTAATGTATCGGCGCGGTAAGGCGGTTTTGGCGTTGTTAATAATGGCGTGTAAGGTGCACCCAAATCACCAGAAAATACCACTCTATGCGTATTTGGCTTTTTACCTAGCTCAATTTCAACATAGGCAGAGCCTAAAATGTGCCCGGCGCGTTGCAGACGAATTTTATATAATGAGTTTTGCTTGCTTGAGGCTACTTTTTCGGGGCTAAAGTCCACTCCTACGGGAATGCAGTACCATGTGTTGAAATCGAGAGAGACAATCTGTTGTTTTAGTAACTTTAAGCAAGTGCGGATCATTGATTCATCGCGAGTTACACCCACTTTTAAGGCATCTTCAATCACCATAGGTAATAGCTTTGCTGTGGCAGCCGAGGTGAAAATAGGCCCTTTAAAACCTGCAGCAAGTAAGTAGGGTATGCGACCAACATGGTCTATATGGCAATGTGTAACAATCAGTGCTTTTACCGTTGATATATCAAACTCGATAGCTAAGTTTTGTTTACTGTCTTCCCCTTGAAAGAGCCCACAATCAACAAGTACAGAATTTGTATCATCAATAAATAGCTGGTGGCAAGACCCAGTTACGCCTTTCACCGCTCCGTGGTGTTTTATATGCATAATAAACTCCTGATTTTAAGGCTAGATATTATTTTAGTGGTTAGATATCAGAAGTCAGGTTTTTAGTAGTTAGATTTTAGAAGTTAGATATCAGTTGATCTAGAGGGTGGCTTTATTTTTTGTGTAATTAAACAAAGAACTTGCTACACATGAATTGTATTTTTCTTTGCACTAACCACTAACCACTAACCACTAACCACTAACCACTAACCACTAACCACTAACCACTAACCACTAACCACTAACCACTAACCACTAACCACTAACCACTAACCACTATNCCACTAACCACTAACCACTAACCACTAACCACTAACCACTAACCACTAACCACTAACCACTAACCACTAACCACTAACCACTAACCACTAACCACTATATTTTTACCCTTTATTTATCTCTAATATCGCTTTTAACGTATGTTCTTTTTCAAGAATATCGCGATAAAGAGCAAACTGGTTGCGGGCGCGTTCTAGGTTGTGGTTTGCATGTTTGGTGGCAAAGTAATTATCACCATCAATAAAGTCTGTTAAAAAGCGCAGGCCAATCATAAAGGTCATGACTTTGGTGCCTAACCAAAAGCTTTCTTTTTCGGCGTCTGTGATCACATTTTGTAGTGGTTCAACATAACCTTTAACGATGGCGGCGAAGATCTCTTCACGAACACGTACATTATTTAGGTTGGTTGAATCTTCTTGCTCAGGAGAGCAGAAGGTACGCACCATATCGCCAAAATCAAATAACCAATAACCAGGCATACAGGTATCGAGGTCGATGACTGCTTTTGCATCATCAGATTGCGTGCAAAACAGCATGTTGTTGATTTTTGTGTCGTTATGACAAGGTCTTAAAGGAATGTTTCCTTCAAGCTGTTTTAATTCATCAACTAAAGATTGCTGAGCTAAACAAAAATCGATGTCGTCTTGGCAAAGGGCTACACGGTTTACAGGATCTTTTTCGATGACTTTTTTGAAAGCATCAAAGCGCATCGCTAAGTTATGAAAATCAGGGATCACATGATGCAGCTGTTCAGCCTGAAAGTCTTGTAATGCCAGCGCGAATTGTCCAAATGCATTGGCTGCAGTTTGTGCTTGCGAGATAGTTGCTACAACATCTTCACTATAACTGCCGCCAATAAATTCGAGTGCACGCCAAACACCTTGATCGCATTCAACTAAAAAGTCACTTTCGATAGTTGGAACATGACGAATAATTTCGAGGCTGTATTCACCATTGTCGTGTTTTTCACTAAGGTGCTGCTCAATTAGTCGTGCATTTTCAACTAGGTGTTCAGGGTTAGGAAACACATCGGTATTTAACTTTTGCACAACCAAGGCGTTTTCTTCTGATTTAAGTAACATGGTTGTGTTGATGTGGCCATTGCCAATTGGCTTTAGCGTTACGTTATCTGTGCTTAAGCCAAAGTGCTCAGAAAGATAAGTTGCAACAGGATTAGACTTCATTAATTTTCCATTACTTATTTTTTGCAAGAAGAGGCGAGGGTTTAATCGTTTAGCTTACGACGTAACTGACATAAAGTGTGTGCTATTGCATCCAGTTCAGCTTTGTAGGTTACGCCATACCATGGCTCTTGTGCAGTATAAACGGTTACAGCTTGGCGGTTATCTTGAATCGCGAGTTGTATCTCATTTGGTAAATAATACTCTTTCGTGACACCGTTGTCAGTATTTTCTAAAAACTCAATAAAGCCTGTTTCTAAGTCATTAAATAAACTCGGTGTTATTCCCCAAAAGCTCATAGAACCTAGAGCATCATCGGCTATTTTTAACCTATCACCTTGCGGGTTGTTACCCTTTAAAACATTATTTTCGAGTTTAATATCTAGGTACTCGACCACATCAGTTAAATGCTGGTGACTATCAACAGAGCATACACCACGATTTACACCACCTTCTTCGGAGAGCGTATCTTTTATTGGGTAGCCTACCATCGCCCAATTGCTATGCTGCTTGAAGTGCTCATTAATAATTGCAAAAGAAGACTCGCCATAATAGTCATCGGCTGTAATGACAATAGCAGGGTTATTTACATAGGGGTTTGCACAAAGTAATGCATGACCTGTACCCCAAGGTTTTTGTCGTTCAGCGGCTAGGTACTCATAGCCATTTGGCACTGCACTAATTGCTTGCTCAACTAGGATTACTTCGAGCGACTCAGGTAGGCGCGGTAAAATCGTCGCTTCAAACTCTGCACGAATTTTTTTATTAATGATGATCACCGCTTGGCTCACACCAGCTTTAACCGCATCCTGAATACTAAGTTCCATGATGGTACAGCCCAGCCCTGGAATTTCGGCAATTTGTTTGTTTCCGCCAAAGCGGCTACCCAGCCCGCCAGCCAATACAATTAAAGTAAGAGAGTGTTGAGTCATTGCGCAAGTTAAATAAAAAACAAAGGAAAAGTGTACCAGAAACAATCACGCAGGAGGAAGAGAAGCTTTAAGCTGTAAGTTTTGAGCCGAGCGGTGTTGTTTGTGGGCCTTACCCAAAGGCCTACCTCGTAGGAGGTACTTTAGTGCCGAAGTGTTTAGAGCAATTCACGGCTAAAGCCGTTCCCACGTAGGCGTGAAATTTAAGGAGCCGTAAGCCTTCAGCTGCCAGTTTTGAGCCGAGCGGTGTTGAATGTTAGACGCGCCAAGCAAGCGTGACGCCTACGTTTGATGTAGGCGTGAAATTTATTTCGCGCGGTGGTTTTATAATAGGGGTTAGATTTTAGAAGTCGGATTTTTAGTAGTTAGAATTCAGAAGTTAGATATCAGTTGATCGAGAGTGTGGTTTTATTTTTTGTGTAATTAAACAAAGAACTTGCTACACATGAAATGTATTTTACTTTGTACTAACCACTAACCACTAACCACTAACCACTAACCACTAACCACTAACCACTAACCACTAACCACTAACCACTAACCACTAACCACTGTTTTCGAACCTAATAGCTTCATATTTACGTAGGTGGTATATTCTCTTTGTGGTGATTAACCTTTTTAGGTAGACGATTAATGGCAAAAGATAGATACGCGCCAAAAGCTGTTGGCGATATTATGGCGGGCTTGAGTGGTCGCTTAGCATCTTATGCTGGTAAAACCCAAGGCTTGTCTTCTCAACAAACGATTCTTGATGACTTTTTAGGTGAAACGCTTTCGAAAAAATGCCGAGTAAGTAATTACCGTGATGGGACTTTGATGATCGAAGCGGTTTCGGCACCGATTGCACTGCGTTTAAATTACTTAAAAATGGATATGCTCTCGCATTTTCGTGCCGCTGGTATGGTAGAGCTTGGGCAAATTAAAATTACCGCAAACCCACAAGCAACTCAGCGCTTATCGGCAACAAATAAGCCAGAAGAAAAGCCTGTTTCTAAACGTCAAATGAGCGAACAAACAGCCGATTACCTCAGCGCCATCGCCGCAGACGCCCCTCCATCTTTAAAAGCCAAGTTAGAGCGTTTAGCGCAACATGGGCGGAAAAAATAAGTAAAGCCATCAGCTTTCAGCCGTCAGTTTTTAGCCGAGCGGTGTTGTTTGTGGGTCTAGCTCGTAGGAGGTACTTTAGTGCCGAAGTGTTTAGAACAATTCACGGCTAAAGCCGTTCCTACGTTTTGGTGTAGGCGTGAAATTTATTTCGCGCGGTGGTTTTATAATAGGGGTTAGATTTTAGAAGTCGGATTTTTAGTAGTTAGAATTCAGAAGTTAGATATCAGTTGATCGAGAGGGGGGTTTTATTTTTTGTGTAATTAAACAAAGAACTTGCTACACATGAAATGTATTTTATTTTGTACTAACCACTAACCACTAACCACTAACCACTAACCACTAACCACTAACCACTAACCACTAACCACTAACCACTAACCACTAACCACTAACCTGCTTTTTTCTCCCCTGATCTTGATTTTATTCTTATTGTCGCCATATCTATTCAGTAATCTTGTTTTCACCCTTTTTATGGGGTTAGATCAAAGATTATGGCTGATTTTTAAATTTTCTTGCCGAAATTCCATATCTTCATAAACAGAAGGTTTGATGTTGCGCAGACTCTGGTATGATAGCGCACGAAATAAGCGGTGTTTTGAACAGCGTACTGATAAATTGTTAATTAATATGCCCTACATCATGAGCATAAGCGCATATTAATTATCAATTGAAGAAAGTGGGTTAGCTAATGACTAGCTAACAAAGAATATATTGTAACGGTTTTATCATGATATCTAATTTATTTACCAAGATTTTTGGTAGTCGCAATGACCGCACTATTAAAAACCTAAGAAAGACGGTCGCTCTAATTAATGCGCTTGAAAAGCAATTAGAAGCGCTTTCTGATGAAGATTTAAAAGCAAAAACAGCTGAATTTAGAGAGCGTTACGATAACGGACAAAGCCTAGATGACATTTTACCAGAAGCATTTGCTGTGGTACGTGAAGCATCTAAGCGTGTAAATGGCATGCGTCACTTCGACGTACAGCTACTAGGTGGTATGGTTTTACATCAAGGTCGCATCGCAGAAATGCGTACCGGTGAAGGTAAAACACTAACAGCAACATTACCTGCATACCTTCGTGGTTTAACAGGTAAAGGTGTTCACGTAATTACCGTGAACGACTACCTTGCAAAACGTGACGCCGAAACTAACCGCCCATTATTTGAGTTCTTAGGCCTAACAGTAGGTTGTAACGTACCAGGCATGATGCCACAGCAAAAGAAAATCGCTTACGCTGCTGACATCACTTACGGTACAAATAACGAATTTGGCTTTGATTATCTTCGCGATAACATGGCATTTAGCATTGAAGAGCGTGTACAACGCCCACTTTACTACGCCGTAGTGGATGAGGTGGATTCAATCCTAATCGATGAAGCGCGTACGCCGCTTATTATCTCAGGCCCAGCTGAAGACAGCTCTGAGCTTTACATCGAAATCAACAAAATTGTGCCAGACCTAGAGCTTCAAGAAAAAGAAGATGAAGAAGGCGTTGAAGGCGACGGCGATTACACGATCGATGAAAAGTCTAAGCAAGTTCACCTAACAGAGCGTGGTCAAATTAAAGTTGAAGAGCTACTAATTGAGCGCGGCTTAATTCAGGAAGGTGATTCACTTTACTCAGCTTCAAGCATCACATTATTAAGCCATGTGTATGCGGCACTTCGTGCTCACAAGCTTTATCAAAAAGACGTTGATTACGTTGTTAAAGAAAACGAAGTTATCATCGTTGATGAGCACACAGGCCGAACAATGGAAGGTCGTCGTTGGTCAGAAGGTTTACACCAAGCTGTTGAAGCAAAAGAAGGTGTACGCATTCAAAACGAAAACCAAACATTGGCATCAATCACATTCCAAAACTACTTCCGTTTATACGACACGCTAGCGGGTATGACAGGTACAGCAGACACAGAAGCGTTTGAGTTCCAGTCTATCTATGGTCTAGACACAGTAGTAATGCCAACGAACAAACCGATGATCCGTGACGATCGTGCTGATCTTGTGTACCTAACACAAGAAGAAAAGTACGAAGCAATTCTTGCTGATATCAAAGATTGTCAAGAGCGTGGTCAACCGGTACTTGTGGGTACTATTTCTATCGAAAGTTCTGAGTACTTATCGCAGTTCTTACGTAAAGAAAAAATTAAGCACAACGTACTTAATGCTAAGTTCCACGCACAAGAAGCAGACATTGTTGCCGATGCTGGTTTACCAGGCACTGTAACCATTGCAACTAACATGGCTGGTCGTGGTACCGATATCGTGTTAGGTGGTAACTGGAACAGCGAAGTTGAAAAGCTAGAAAACCCAACTGATGAACAAATCAAAGCGATTAAAGATGAGTGGCAAAAACGCCACGATGCAGTAATCGAAGCGGGTGGTCTACATATCATTGGTACTGAGCGTCACGAATCTCGTCGTATCGATAACCAGTTACGTGGTCGTTCTGGTCGTCAAGGTGATGCGGGTTCAAGCCGTTTCTACTTATCAATGGACGACGCGCTAATGCGTATCTTCGCTGGTGAGCGCATGACTAACATGATGCGTAAATTAGGTATGCAACGCGGTGAAGCAATTGAGCACCCTTGGGTTAACCGCGCAATCGAAAACGCACAACGTAAAGTTGAAGCGCGTAACTTCGACGTTCGTAAACAATTACTTGAGTACGATGACGTAGCAAACGACCAACGTCGTGTTGTTTACTCGCAACGTAACGAGCTACTTGAAGAAGGCGATATTTCAGAAACTATCACTGCAATTCGCGGCGATGTGTTAAATGGTGTGATTGACCAATTCATTGCACCGCAAAGCTTAGCTGAAATGTGGGATATCCCAGGTCTTGAAGAACGCTTAAAACAAGATTTCTTAATCGAGCTGCCAATTTCACAATGGCTAGCTGACGATAGCAAACTATACGAAGAGAAGCTTCGTGAGCGTATCGAAGAAGCGGTTGAGCAAGCGTACAAGCAAAAAGAAGAGATGGTAGGCGAGTCTGTACTACGTCAATTCGAAAAAGCGATTATGCTACAAAGCCTAGACCAACATTGGAAAGATCACTTAGCTGCGATGGATCACCTTCGTCAAGGTATCCACTTACGTGGTTACGCACAGAAGAATCCTAAGCAAGAGTACAAGCGCGAGTCGTTCGAGCTATTCTCTGAAATGCTTGAGAACTTAAAAGTCGACGTTGTGGGTATTTTAAGTAAAGTACAAGTTCGCGCTGAAGAAGATGTTGAGAAAGTTGAAGAGCAACATCGTCGTAGCGAAAATGCACCACGTGAATACCAACACGAAGAAGCCGAGCACATCGGTGGCGAAACACCAGAAGGTGCTGTAGTTACACAACGTGCAGAGCCAAAAGTAGGCCGTAACGAGCCGTGTCCTTGTGGTTCAGGTAATAAATATAAGCAGTGTTGCGGTAAATTAAAATAACCAAAACACGGTGATAAAAAGCGACGCTTGCGTCGCTTTTTTTATGATTAAGGAAACAACAAATGACTAAAAAAGTAGTGCATGTTGCAGTCGGTGTTATTTATAAAGATCAGCAATTATTTATTTGTAAGCGCCCAGACGACAAACACCAAGGCGGCTTATGGGAATTCCCTGGCGGAAAAGTAGAGCAGGGCGAAAGCGTATTTGCGGCACTTCAGCGTGAGCTGTTAGAAGAAGTAAACCTAACTGTAAACGCCAGTGAAGAGCTAATGGTTATCGAACATGACTATGGCGATAAATGCGTACGTTTAGATGTGCACATTGTTGATGATTTCACAGGCACGGCCCATGGCGCAGAAGGTCAACAAGGCAAATGGGTTGCACTCAGTGAGCTTGATGATTACAGCTTCCCTGCTGCCAATGTTGAGATCATCGAAAAGATAAAACAGAGGTATGAGCTGTAACAGCCGTCAGCTTTCAGCTGTCAGTTTGAAGCTGAAGTGTGTTGTTTGTAGCTCACCTCGTAGGAGGTACTTTAGTGCCGAAGTGTTTAGAACAATTCACGGCTAAAGCCGTTCCTACGTTTTGATGTAGGCGTGAAATTGTAGCAGCGGGTTTACCCCGCGTTATCTTTTGTATATTGCGCGATATAAAATCGCGCCCACAATGTGACCACTAACCACTAACCACTAACCACTAACCACTAACCACTAACCACTAACCACTAACCACTAACCACTAACCACTAACCACTAACCACTAACCACTTAATACCCCTTCCCACCGCTCAAAAATGCGGCTCATCCTGTTTTGATAAGAATTGTTACATATTCGGTTTTATTGTTTTGCTTGAGAGGTTTATTATGGTGAAAGCGAAAAACTAATGATTAATTAGGTTTGCTAGTTTTTCGATAAATACATCAAAAAATAATTAGTACGGGACTCCCATGAAAAAAGTAACACTTACCGCGGCAAGTATTGCACTAGCCCTCGGTCTTGTTGGTTGTGGTGAAAAAGAACAAGAAACTAAAGCACCAGCAACTGCGGCCGTAACTGAAGGAAAAGCTCCTTTAAATTCAGGCATTGAATTGGCGAACATGGACAAGTCTGTTCGCGCACAAGATGACTTTTACTATCACGTAAACGGCGAATGGTTAGAGAAAACAGAAATTCCAGGTGATAAATCAAACTACGGTTCATTCACTCAGCTTTACGATGATTCGCAAAAAGCGATGAAAGAAGTACTAGAAAAAGCAGCGGCAAATAAAGACGTTAAGCCAGGCTCTGATGAAGCTAAATTAGCTGCATTCTACAACAGCTATATGGACGAAGCAGGCCGTGAAGCGGCTGGCATCAAGCCATTAACACCAGTGCTAGAAAGCGTTGATGCAGTTAAGAACAAGTCTGATCTAGTTGCTTTAATGGCTGAACTTCGCATTAAAGGCGGTAGCCTACCGTTTGGTTGGTACGTAAACAACGACGCGAAAAATTCTAGCGAAAACGCGATGTATGTTTATCAGTCTGGTTTAGGTTTACCAGATCGCGATTACTACCTAAAAGATGAAGAAAAATTCACAAAAATTCGTGAAGCTTACCAAGCATACGTAACAGCTATCTTAAGCAAAGCGGGTGTAGCTGATGCTGAGTCTGCGGCAAAAGCAATTATTGATCTTGAAACAAGCATTGCTGATGCGCAGTGGAGCCGTGTTGAAAGCCGTGATGCAACCAAATCTTACAATAAGATGAGTGTTGCAGATGCAAATAAACTTACTGGCGACTTTGATTTTGCAGCTTACCTTGATGCATCAGGTATCAAAACTGAAGATGTAATCATTCGCCAACCTAGCTACCTAGAAAAATTCGCAGGTATCTACAACGATACAGACTTAGCAACTTGGCAGAACTACCTTAAGTTCCAATTTGTTAGCAACTACGCTCGCCTATTAGATAAAGAGCTAGTAGACCTTAACTTTGATTTTTACAGCACAACACTTCGCGGTGTAACAGAGCAATCTCCACTTTGGAAAAAAGCGGTTGATGCATCAAACGGTGTATTAGGCGAAATTCTAGGTAAAGTATACGTTAAAGAAAACTTCCCGCCTGAAGCGAAAGCGCGCATGGAAGAGTTAGTTGATAACGTTATCAAAGGTTATGCAGTTGCGATTGAAAACCTTGAGTGGATGAGCCCAGAAACAAAAATCGCGGCTAAAGAAAAGCTTGATAAGTTCACACCAAAAATCGGTTACCCAGATAAGTGGAAAGACTATTCTGCACTTGAAGTTAAAGGTGATGACTTAGTAGGTAACTACATTCGCCACAGCGAGTGGGAATATGCAGATATGACTGCAAAACTAGGTAAGCCAGTTGACCGTTCTGAGTGGCACATGACACCACAAACAGTAAACGCTTATTACAACCCTGTGAACAACGAGATTGTATTCCCTGCGGCTATCTTACAACCGCCATTCTTCAACCTAGAAGCTGATGACGCTGTTAACTACGGTGCAATTGGTGCAGTAATCGGCCACGAATTAGGTCACGGTTTTGATGACCAAGGTGCGAAGTACGATGGTGACGGTAACTTACGTAACTGGTGGAGCGAATCAGACCTTAAACAGTTTGAAGAGCGCACAGGTCAGCTAGTTGCTCAATATAACGAGTACAAACCATTTGAAGATGCAAGCGTTAATGGTCAGCTTACATTAGGTGAGAATATTGGTGATTTAGGTGGCTTAACTGTTGCTTATACGGCATACCAGTTATCACTTGGTGATGAAAAAGCGCCTATCATTGATGGCTACACAGGTGATCAGCGTTTCTTCATGGGTTGGTCGCAAATTTGGCGTCGTAAATATCGTGACGAAGAGTTACGTAACCGCCTAATGACAGACCCTCATTCACCAAGCCACTACCGTGTAATCGGTATTCTTTCAAACATGCCAGAATTCTATCAGGCGTTTGATGTGAAAGAAGGCGACAAGATGTATATCAAACCAGAAGATCGCGTAAAAATCTGGTAATTGATTATCGATTATAAAAAGGCTCTGAGTGAACGCTCAGAGCCTTTTTGTTTGGAGCAGTTAGCTTTCAGCCGACATTTGATGTAGGCGTGAAATTTATTTCGCGCGATGGTCGAGTATTGCGTGATGTTTAAAACGCGCTAAGCAAGCATGACGCCTACGGTTTGGTGTAGGCGTGAAATTTATTTCGCGCGATAGTTGTGTATTGTGTGATGTTCAAGATGCGCCAAGCAAGCGTGACGCCTACGGTGATGTAGGCGTGAAATTTATTTCGCGCGGTGGTTGAGTATTATGTGGTGTTCAAGATGCGCCAAGCAAGCGTGACGCCTACGGTTTGATGTAGGCGTGAAATTTATTTCGCGCGATAGTTGAGTATTGCGTGATGTTCAAGACGCGCCAAGCAAGCGTGACGCCTACGTTTGAGGTAGGCGTGAAATTTATTTCGCGCGGTGGTTGAGTATTATGTGGTGTTCAAGATGCGCCAAGCAAGCGTGACGCCTACGGTGATGTAGGCGTGAAATTTATTTCGCGCGATAGTTGTGTGTTGTGTGATGTTTAAGACGCGCCAAGCAAGCGTGACGCCTACGGTGATGTAGGCGTGAAATTTATTTCGCGCGATGGTTGAGTATTGTTTGATATTTCAGACGCGCCAAGCAAGCGTGACGCCTACGTTTGAGGTAGGCGTGAAATTTATTTCGCGCGATAGTTGTGTGTTGTGTGATGTTTAAGACTCGCCAAGCAAGCGTGACGCCTACGGTTTGAGGTAGGCGTGAAATTTATTTCGCGCGGAGTTTTTGTATTGCAAGGTTCAAACATTTTTGGTGTAAATTGGCTAGGTGTGTTTTTAAGTTCTAAGATCAGGTTTTACCTTCAGGATTGATAGGTTTATGTTTTCGTCAAGGAAGAGACTTAAAGGGCGTAACTCACATTCAAATTGCTATTATTCAGTAACTCTTTGTTGTGAGAATCGAGTGCCTATATTTGCCAACTACCTATATGCAGTTGATGCTGCCAAAGCAATATACTATTTAGAAGATAAAGTAGAGACAATCTGCTTTGTCCTCATGCCTGACCATTTACATTGGATATTTCAACTTCGCCCTCAGCAAAACTTATCAGCAGTAATTAAGCTGTATAAAAGCATGGTGACCATGTCTATTCGAAAGAGGAAGGGGCGTAAAGTCGTAGTCTGGCAAAGTAATTTTTATGATCATCAAATCAGAGATGAAAACGACCTAATACAACAAGCTCGATATGTAGTTGCAAACCCTCTACGCGCAAAATTAGTTAAGCACGTTGGCGATTACCCGTTGTGGAATTGTATTTGGTTGTAGGCGTGAAATTTATTTCGCGCGGTGTTTTTGTATTGCGTGATGTTCAAAACGCGCCAAGCAAGCGTGACGCCTACATTTTATGTAGGCGTGAAATTTATTTCGCGCGAAGGAAATCAAAGCATAATCGCATCTTTTAGATACTGGAATAACTCTTTATAAGCTTTGGCTGGCTTTTCTGCTTTAACTTCTTTTGCGGCGCTGCGCACTAATTGGCGCATTTTTTGGCGCTCAAGAGACGGGTATTGATCGATTGTTGAATTGATCAGGTCGTCACCTTGTTTAATCAAATCATCGCGCAGGGTTTCGATTTTGTTCATCAAAACATCGGCTTGATTGTTTTTATTAAGCATGATGTCGATCATCGCTTGGATTTCATCAACGTTTTCTGTGGTACGTAATACTTTTGCGATGTAGTTTAAGTTACGACGGTAAGCATCGCTCTTATCACTTACTTTATCAGAAACAACTAACGCTTCTTTTAAATCGTGATTAAGCGGTAAACGATCGCGCTGCTTTTTCGGCATTTTTGCAATTTCAGCACCCAGACCATGATATTGCATGGCTTCACGTTTTAATTCGCTTTTTGATACGTAAATAATTTCTTCTTCGATAAGTGGCTTTTTCTTCTTCGCCATAAGGATGCTCATTCAGTAAACTTAACTATTCGCTATTATACGCCATTTAGTTAATGATTAATATTAGCTGATGCAGGTCTCGCAGTGTGTTAGCATTCGTTACACTATAAAAAATATCAGAACCTAGGACACACAAGATGAAAGATCCTATTTATCAACACATTTCTGAAGTGAAAGACGCAGTAAGCGAAGTGCTTGAGCATGCAAAAAAATTGGGTGCAACAGCAGCAGAAGCGGCGATGTCGAGCACGTCAGGTTTGTCTGTCAGCACGCGCATGGGCGAAGTTGAAACAATAGAGTTTAACCAAGACGGTGGCTTAGGTATCAGTGTTTATGTGGGTAACAACAAAGGCTCTGCTTCAACAGCCGATTTAAACCCTAAAACATTACGTACAGTGGTCGAAAAAGCCATTGATATTGCAAAGTTCACCTCTGACGACCCATTTAATGGTATCGCTGATAAAGAGTTACTTGAATTTGCACCGCAAGATTTAGATTTATACCACCCGTGGGAAGTTAGCCCTGAGCAAGGTGTTGAGTTTTGTCATCAAGCAGAACAAGCGGCGCTGAATGCCGATGAGCGCATTGTAAATTCAGACGGTGCGAGTTTTTCTTCTCACCAAGGTTTACGTGTTTATGGTAACAGCCATGGCATGATTGCAGGTTACCCGCGTACTCGTCATAGCATTAGTACGATGGTGATTGGTAAAGAAGGCGAGCAAATGCAGCGTGACTCGGCTTATACCATCGCGCGCCATAAAGATGACTTAAATGATGCTGCAAAAGTAGGCCTCGAAGCAGCAACCGAAACCTTGGCTAAGCTTAATAGCCAAAAGCTCGGTACTATGAAAGTGCCTGTAATTTTTAGAGCAGATATTGCTAACTCATTGTTTGGCCATTTAGTGTCGGCGATTGGTGGTGGTGCTCTTTATCGTAAATCGAGCTTCTTGCTTGATAGCTTAGGTACAAAAGTATTCAGCGATTGTGTGAATATCTCTGAGCGCCCGCATTTATTAAAAGGTTTAGCGTCTTCGCCGTTTGATGCTGAGGGCTTAAAAACTGTAGACCGTGAAATTATTCAAGGTGGTGAGCTGCAAACTTACCTATTAGCTAGCTATGCAGCACGCAAACTATCGATGGCACCAACGGGTCATGCTGGTGGTATTCATAACTGGCTAGTTGAGCAAACCCATGCAGATCTAAAAGCACTTTTAAAAACCATGGGCACAGGCTTATTAGTAACTGAACTTATGGGCCAAGGTGTGAACACGGTAACGGGTGATTACTCACGTGGTGCGGCGGGGTTTTGGGTTGAGAATGGCGAAATCCAATACCCAGTAAGTGAAATCACGATTGCTGGTAACTTAAAAGATATGTTTAAGGCCGTTGTGGGCTTAGGTGGCGACATCGAACGTCGTGGCGGTATTCAAACAGGCTCTGTATTGATTGAACAAATGCAGGTTGCAGGTAGTTAATATATATACAACGAATCATTTTTTTAAAGCCTCACTTTTGTGGGGCTTTTTTATTTGAAAAAGTTCTTTACCTAAACTTAACTTGAGGTTTTATCTTGGTGGCAATTTAAAAATAAAAAGGGAAACTACCATGTATTTAGAACACGTAAACCTTGTTGTTAGTAATGTTGATGCCATGCTGCACTTTTATAAAGCAGCATTCCCGCACTGGCGTGTGCGTAGTCAAGGCGATAGCAAATGGTCGGGCAAACCGCGCAAGTGGCTGCACTTTGGTGATGATTACCAATACCTTGCATTAAGCGATAACGGTGAAGCTGAAAACCGTGATTTAGCTGGCCACCAAGTAGGCCTTGCTCATTTTGCTTATGTGACAAACGATATTAATGCCGTAGTTGAGCGTCTTGTTTCGGCTGGTTATGAAATTGATAAACACGGCCCAGAAAATCCATATCGTAAAAATGTATATTTCATCGACCCCGCTGGTTTTGAAGTTGAGTTTGTAGAGTATTTTAGTGATATCCCGAGTGAGAGGAATAATGACTTGTGAGGGAGCTGTCAGCTTTCAGCCGTCAGTTTTGAGCCGAGCATTGTTGTTTGTTGGTCAGGCATTGATTGATGGAATGGTGTTGTATGTAAGACGCGCCAAGCAAGCGTGACGCCTACGGTTGATGTAGGCGTGAAATTTATTTCGCGCGGTGGTTGTAGCAGCGGGTTTACCCCGCGTCATTTATTACCTATTGCGCGATATAAAATCGCGCCTACAATATCTCGCAACTCGCAACTCGCAACTCGCAACTCGCAACTCGCAACTCGCACCTTTACTGCACTTTATTCATCTCTTTCCAACTGGCTTTTAGGCTGTTGGCAAAGCTGATGAACTTTTCTTTCATGGTACGTTTAACTGAAATCTCGACTGAGCCTAGCCATACATTACCTTCAATGGTGATGGTTGGGCCTTGGCCTTTATTTAAGGCGACTGATTTGTTTTCTACGCTGCCAATTACGCTAAATAATTTAGATACCACATTAACATGTTCTGGTACGTAGATTTCGTCGTTACCTAAAATACAGTTCACGTAAATAGTGACATACTGATGTTGGAAAATTGCTTCGCTAAAGTCGAGTTCGATTGAGCCTAAGCAGTTTGTAAGGTGAATTTCTTTTGGTACTACCCATTGGCCGCTGCGCTCATTTGAACCCAAAATACTACGAAGCTGCAGGCTTTCGTTGTCGCTGCTGTGGCTGTAGTGAGGTTTAAATTGCGCATGCTTATGCGATTTGTAGTCAATATCTGCTTTTAGTTCTAAATCAGCAACCAGTTCAACCAATACTTCGTTGCTGGTGGCTGCCATTGCCTGGTCTAGTCGGCGTTCAAATGCTTCGGCTGAAATAACAGCATGACTGTAGTTATAAATGAGTTGATCAATGACTTCTTCTCTTACTTGATCGATTGGGCGATCTTCAAGTTTAACGGCCATGGTAGTTCCCTGTTGTGATTTTAAAGGTGATTTTTTAGTTATTAATTACGAAGCAAGGCTTAGGCCAAAGTTTATTTTAATATAAATCAATGGTTTGTAT
>NZ_JAKEVM010000107.1 GCF_022398475.1 Pseudoalteromonas shioyasakiensis
CAATAAAAAAGGCCTGAAATGGCCTTTTTTATTAAGTTGATTGTATAGCTTAGTTTACAGTTTGGCGCGCTTTGTTAAAAAACTTGCTGCGTTGTTGTAACCAAGGGTTATTCATAATTTGTGGCGCAGCTTGATAATGGCGCTCAACCACTTGGTTTAAGGTACGGGTTGATTGCGTAAAATTAAGTTGCTGCTGTGCAGCACCCATATTAGCAATCTCGGCATCTGTCATTGCACGACCAGCAAATAACAAGGCGTTTAAGTAACCCGGCTTAGTTTCGTAGTCATTATCGGTTAAAAGTAAGGCCGCACCGTTGATTGCCCAGCGCTCATTGATTTCACCTTCATCTTTAATACCAATCAGCTCGCCATCAAGATAAATTTTTAGTGCCCCGTTGTTTGGAGCAGCATAAAACACAAAAGCAATACGGTGCCAGCTGTTTGCTGTAAGCTCGCCAAAGTAACCACTGTCACTGGTGGCAATACCGATGGCGTTATCTCGGCTAACGTAAAGGTCTGCGTCATCACTGTTAGTGATATCGGTTTGTAGTAATGAGCGCCACTCATTGGTGCTTTGTTCTGGCCACATAATATCCATCACTAAGGTGTAATCAGCGATAAGCCCTTCAGTTTGGTAATCACCGTTTGCAGCACTATTAGCCGTTAAGGTTAAGCCTTGCGTTGGGCTATGGCGAGCAAAGGCGAGCACGCCTGAAGCACCGTTTGGTAAATCAGCAATTTCAAGCTCACTGGTGGTGGCAAATTGGCTATCTTCTGGCCCCCAATTTTTGTCTTCAGGGTCATAAAAGCTGAGTGTTGCAGGGCCAAAGTCACTGCTAAAGCCTTGCTCAGGGTTATTAAAATTCCATACTGTGACCCCATCATCTGCTTTACACGCATTAAGCATTTTATCGGTATCGATATATAAACATTGGCTGGTGCGTGCTCGCGCGTAGTTATCAAGTAGCCACCAACTTTCAGCGACCAATTGTGCTTCTAAGTTTGGCAGAGCTGGGAAGAACAACTCGCTATTTAGCGCTGGGCCTTTAAATAGAGCAACGAGGTAAGTGCTTGCATCATCAATGTTATCTGGCACTAAAGAGACCCATTCTGGCTGGCTTTCGAGCATGCTTTTCAACTGGCTGCCAGTCACCTCAACTTGATAAATTGAATTAAAGCCCGGGGTATTCGATGGTTGGCGTTCAACCTTAAACGCGGCATGAAAATCTTCTTGGGTTAATGTACCCGGTAGCCAACGATCTTGTACTTGGCTTGCATCTAGTAACGCTGCATCAATAGCAGGGAACTGCTGCATAGTTGCTTTGGCTGTAATCGTGGTGAGTTCTTCTGCAGTGGGGTAGTTTTCTGAAACGGCAATTTCGGTGTTTGCATCTGGGGCATAGCGACCCATGATTTCATCGATAGCGGCCTTAGTGCTTTCATCTCGGCTTGTAATGCTGGTGGTTGCGACGGTATTGTAATCAACATCTGCAAGAGTTTTGTCTTCAAGGTTAAAGGTTAAGGTAAGATCCGTTAGACCTTGTGCAAAAAAGTTTGGCTGAATAACAATACTGCCGTTATCTAAGGTTTGATAACTTTCACCGCCATGGGTATGCCCACCAAGCACTAAATCAATTCCAGTAACATTTTGTGCAATGCGGGTGTCAGTGCCTTCACCTAAGTGACTGACCATGACCATATAATCAACATCTTGACGGTATTGGTTAACAAGCTGCTCAGCCACTTCTTGCCACTGCCAATTCATTTTGAAATTAGCGATAAAATCAGGAATTGGCTCGTCTTCAACTGGTTCATCAAGTTCATTCCAAGGCACTGAAGTCATGCCAAAAAAGCCGATACGAAGGCAACCTACTTGAACAACAGAAAAATCAACACCGGCAAACGGCGTATCATCGCTACCATCATATTCGGTGTTACTTGAAAGCACGATGGCATTATCGTCATCGGCAAAGTCCAGTAGTTGCTCAGGTCCCCATGCATAGTCGTGGTTACCAATCACACGTACGTCAAAGGCCATGGCTTTTATTGCTTCGACTGTGGCTAAACCTTGTGATGTTTGTTCTGCTACGGTGCCCTTTTCATAATCGTCACCGCCATTGGTGAATAAGGTGTTAGGGTTTTCAAGTTTAGCTTTGTCGTAGTAACTTCGAATACGGCTGAATAACTGCTCTTTAAAGCCAAAGCGCGCGTGTAAGTCAGCAACATGAATAAAGCGTACTGTTTGGTTACTGGCAGTGTCATTACATTGCTCGCCAATGGTTTTACTGGCTGCAGGAACGGTGCGAGACATTAAAGCAAAGCTACCAAATTCTGTAATAGCACTGACTGCAAATCCATCATTGCTTTGTTCTGTACTGAGAGTTTGCCATTGCTCATCGACTAACTGCACTATGCTAAAAGCAAGGTTGGTTTGTTCATCTGGTAATTTGATCGCTAAACTTAATGGCTCAGCAAATATCAGGTTATTAGGGCGAAAGGTATGAATACTCGAGACAATACCTTGCTCTATATCCGTGCTTGAAGCGCTCGTCTCAGTGTAAGTAAATGTGGTGTCTGTTGTGACTGTGTTACTTATTGCATTAAGTGTGACATCGCCCTGTGCAAATTCAGCCGATAAACCATTTTCAACAGAAATAATTAAACCAGACTGATCAGGAGCTGTTGCGACTTCTTTTGTTGTTTTATCGCCACCGCATGCTGTTAGTAATAAGCTGGTCAGAATAATAACCAGTAGTTGAGTGTTAGAGCGCACTTACTCAGTTCCTTTGCAAACCAAATTAATATCAGAATATAGTATCAGTTTTAAGGACGCTGAGGGAATAGGGGAGAGAGAAATTCCCCGCAGCGGGTGCTACGGGGAATAAGTATTATTGCTTTTCAGCTGTCACTTCTAGCTCTTCAGCTAGGATGTGCTCAGTAGTTTGTGGCTCGTGTTGACCTTCAGCACCGTGCATCCAAGCAACTAGTTTGTCACTTAGTAAGTACATGATCACAGCAGAAAGAACCGCTGTTGCGCCTAAACCAATGAAGATACCCATCGCGTTGTCTAACGCTTCTTCACCTTCACCTAGGAAAGAACCTACGAAACCTGCAATCTTGTTTGCAACCGCTGTACATAGGAACCAAATACCCATAAGCATTGAAGCTAAACGTAGAGGTGCAAGTTTACTTACCATAGATAGGCCAATTGGAGATAAACATAACTCACCTAGGGTGTGGAATAAGTAGAATAAAACTAACCACATCATGCTGATTTGTAGGTGCTCACCTTGACCTTGTGTCATAAGCGCTAGGATCATAGTAATGAAACCTAATGCTAAGAAAATAAGTGCAATAGCAAACTTAACCGGTGAATTTGGTTCACGTTTATCAAGTTTCAACCAAATGATGGCAACTAATGGTGCAAAAACAATGATGAAAATTGAGTTTAAAGATTGGAACCAAGAAGCTGGTACTTCAAAACCAAGTAACATACGGTCTGTGTAATCGTTAGCGAAAAGGTTCATTAAACCACCCGCTTGTTCAAAGCCCATCCAGAAGATGATGCTGAATACACTCATAGTAAAGATAACTTTAATACGGTCAGTTTCTACTTTAGTTAGTGGCTCTTTAGTGTTTGATTCAGACTGTGCTTGAGAAAGCTTAGCAGAAGGCACAACACCGATATCGCCTAAGTATTTGTTGCTTAATGCAAGCTGTAAAAGTACAGATAACACCATACCAACACCAGCTACGATGAAGCCCCATTGCCAGCCCATTGCAGCTGCAGCATAACCCGCAACTAGAGGGCCTAATGCACCACCTAGGTTGATACCCATGTAGAAGATAGTGAACGCGCCATCACGACGTTGATCACCTTCTTTGTATAGATCACCTACCATAGTTGAGATGTTTGGCTTGAATAAACCGTTACCCACACAAAGAAGTGTTAAACCAATGTAGAATACGTTTTCTTCTTGGCCAGCTAAGTAGCTGTGTGGGATACCCATAGTGAAATGGCCTGCAGCCATCAATAAACCACCAAGGATAATTGCTTTACGTTGTCCTAATACGTTATCGGCTAACCAACCACCGAATAGTGGGGTGATGTATACAGCCATTGTGAAGGTACCATAAAGGCTTAATGCGTCTGCATTTGACCAACCAAAACCACCTTCTTGTACAAGCGCTACTAAGTATAAAACTAAGATGGCGCGCATGCCGTAATAACCGAATCGTTCCCACATTTCTGTGCCGAACAACAGGAATAACCCTTTAGGATGCCCTAAAAAGTCACCTGCTTTAGGTAATGAACTCATATTTACTTCCTAACTCTAAGTTTTTATTTGAGGCCTTATTGTTTTTGCTTTGGTCGTTCTATGTATTTATTTAGTGAACGGGCGGCCATGTTTTTTGATGCAGCTAAGATAATGGTTTGTTGCTCAAGTTTTGTACTTGAAGGAAAGGGACACACCCTTATCCTAGCTACAAGTGCGCTACAGTATACATAGACCTTATGGAGAGGGGAAGAACTTGCGACACTTGCCCCTTGTGATGCGACAGTTAGTAGCTTGCATAAGGCACAACAGGTTTACCCGGGAAAGCCAGTTCGCTATACACCGGATTAAAGTAATAACGAAAGTACAGCTGAGCATAATTCGGCTCGTAAAAATCGGCTCTATCTAAGTTGACGTAACCACCAAAGAACCAATGAGGCGTGAATCGATACTCAAAACTTGCCCCTAAGTTATACGATAAACCATTGCTGGTATCGCCTTCAAAGTAAGGTACAACGCCCGTAACAGCTGTTTGAGCCTCTGCTTGGCCTTGCAAAATAGGGTCGTTAGGAAAAAATGCGATGTCGTCTGTCGTGGTGGTTGACCAAGATACGCCAGCGCGCAGTCGGTATACAAAATTATGACCAACTCGCTTATCAAAAATCACAGGTAATGAAGCGCCCAAGTAGTTTTGTGGACTGTAATAGCCACCATGTCCCCAGGTTTCTTCACTTAAATTATACTTATACGACCAGTGTAATAAGTTAAGGCCTAGACTTAATTCGGTGTTTCTTTCGCGAATATAACGATAATAACTGCCACCCATTAGGCTGTAGCTTTGATTATCTTTTACGTTTTTACCTTGCAAGATTTGATAGTTAGTACTGCCCCAAAAACCCCAATCTAGGCCAAGGTCATGAGATAGACTAAGTTGTAATTGCGTAGCTCTAACACCGCCCCATATTTGGTTGGTAAAGACATCTTCTAGTCCGGCGTAAGATAATACAGAGCTGGTAACCGGGCGTTTATTAAAGGTAACGCCATAACCAAAGTCGCCTAAATCACCATTGTAATTAACGCCCCACACGATATCTTCGACTAAAAAGCCAAGTGGAGTGGTACCAACATCAATTCGCCATTGCTCGTTTTGCCAAGCAAGGCCAACATCCATACCTTGTTGCTTTGGTTTTATACTTAAAAGTGGGCAGTCAAAAATACACAGGGCTCCTTGACCATAGCGGCTACCAGCAAAGGTTTCATCAAAGCGGGTTTCTTGGCTCGATATTGTCATTGGGTCTAATTTCACAATCCCAGTGCCACCCCATAGCGGGAAACCTGCTTCAATAGGCGTTGCACCAGCGCCCAGTGTGGACTCATTTTGTGTGCTGGTTTGGCTACTTAAGTTGATTGCAGCAGTGATATACGCTTGCTCATCGCGGTCAATACCTTGCAATTGACGCTTGGCATTATTGACATACCAAGCTTCATTTTCATCAAGGGCATACAGTTCATAGTTCTGCTCATCGCTTAAGGTGCTCGTTGCCGTATCTGGATCAACTGCAGCGCGGTACCAGCTTTGAGCAAGCGTAGTTTGTTGCTTAGCTTGCGCAACCGCTGCTGCTTGATAATAAAGCTCTTGGTTGTTGTTTGATTTAGCTAGCAATTGCTCAGCTAGATTTATCGCACTTTGTGTATCTTCAAATTGTTCAAGGGCTGCCATTAATTGCTGCTGACGATAGTTTTGCTCACTTGAAAGCTGATTAATTTGCCCAGCAATGATGCGATCTGCTAAACCATCTCTTTGTTGCTGACGAGCAAGTGTCGCAATAGCTAAAGCAGTATCCGTTGACACAGTTTGTCCTTTTGCAACGTGCTGCTCAAAGCGGATAATGGCCTGATTACTATTGCCTTGCTCGATATGAGCATTGATCAGCGCCTCTGACAGTTCTGGGTTATCAGGGTAACGTGTTGCAAGCTCTGAGAGCTTAGCAACTCGTTGGTTACTATCATTAAAGCGATTAACGTAATTAACTTGTAGTGCTAACCATTGTGATTGCTCTGCATCGGTTGCGTTACTCGGCAGTTGATAGTCTGCAAACCAGCTATCAGCAGCGTTTTTATCGTTGCTTTCAATTAGCCAATTTGCATATGTCATGTGCCAATATGGGCTCAAACTTGGGTCACGAGTAAGAGCTTTTTTCAGTTGCCTTATTGCATACTGCTGCTCATTAATTTGTTGCCATTGACTGGCAAGCTCAGCTTGCATTAAAGGTGTTAATGGCTGTGCTTCTAACTCGGTGAGCTTATAAATCACCGTGGCTTTATTCGTGGCTGTATTGTTGGCAGAGAGCCTTTCTAGTTTGGTATTAATACTTAGCTGCTCTGTAAGCACATTAATTTGTTCAGTGCGCGCGTTATTAGGAATGTATTCTAAGGTTGCCAGTGCTCCTTGGTAATCGTTCAACGAACGTAAAAATAGTGCATGGCTATAACGCAAATCTGCATCTAGCGGAAATTGCCACAAGGTTTTTTTATACAGAGCTTTGGCATGATCAACTAAACCTTGTTGTTGATATAAATTTGCAAGGTCGTAGTAAAGCCAGCTTTGACGTGGGCTTTGTTTGATTGCCATAAGTAGCACATCAACTGCTTCATCTAGCTTACCTTCAGCAGTAAGCTCATCAGCGCGGGTTCTCAGTTGCTGTGTTTGTAATAGGGTATAATCTTCAGCAATTAATGCCTGTTGCTGACGAGTTAAGCCATTATAAAAACGATGACTACGAGCATAATTACCATCTGAGGCGGTCAATTCAAGCATGGCACGCAAAGTAGGCTGTTGCAGAGGGTCGTCTTTTAGCACTTGCTTATAAAGGTTCATCGCGTTTTGAAGTTGGCCTGCTTGTTTGGCAAGTTCTGCGCGGTAAAACAATACCGTATTAGGGTCTTCATTTAAGGTGTCAGCTAAATCCAGCTTAAGCGCAGCCTGTTTGAGTTCATTGCTACTCATGGCTGATTTAGCTTCATCTATGTATTGCCAAAAACGAGCAGTATTGGCGAGGCCTTTTAACACCGTTATACGGTTTGCATCTATGCTGTATTTTTGAGCTTTTTTAAAGTACTGGTAAGCATTGGCATTGCGACCTTGCCTTAAATTCAATAAACCTAAGCTATTGTATATTTCAGGATCTTGAGGACGACCTCGCAGTGCTTTATTAAAAAGCTTTTCTGCTGTATCAAAGTGGCGTTTTTCAAGTTCGACACTGCCCTTAAGCCATGTCTGATACGCAGGGTCTGCTTGCTTTTTTTGTTCAGCTAAATGCGCTTTCTTAAAGTCACTAAATTGTAGCTGACCCTTACTGCTTTTAGGGTAAGCTGCAAAGTAACGCTGATATTCACGCTCAGTTTGTTTATTAAGCGGCATATCTTCAAGGGCTGCAAGCCACGCAAACTCAGCTTCAACACCATATTGGTTGCTGTGTGCATAATGGCTCAGTAATTCTATGGCTTCTTTGTTTGTTGGGTTTTGCTTTAACAGATGTCTTGCGTAGGCAAGCTCAAAACGGCCACTATTTGGGTAGCGTTTCAGTAAAGAACGATAACCGCGCAGTGCTTGCTGATATTGATTTGGATCTTGAGCAAGCCAGTTTATGTGCTCCAGCTCATATTCAATATTAGGGTAGGCGGATTTAAATAGCCGATTGTAGATTTTTACCGCGTCACTGTATTGTCCGGCCCTGGCACGAAGCCTGGCTTGTTGAACCGCTTCTTTGTCTTGGTTATTGACGCGTGCAAGTAGGGTTAAGCTTGTTACGCACGGATGTGATAGGTTACTAAGCTCTGCTAAATGCGCATTGGCTTTGTCGGTTTCTTTGAGGCTATATAAAACGCGCACCTGGGCGCATTGCACTTGAGTATTTTTAGGTGCAATGCTTTGCAGCTTTTCTAAGCTGTCGCTCATCAATTGATTATCACGTTCAATTTCACCAAGTTGTACTTGGCTAATTAACCAATCAATTGATTGACTATCAAGGTCTTTTTTTATTGCTGCGGATGCACTGGAGCTTGCTAAAACTGCAGCAAGTAGCCACTTTATCGGCATTCATTGCTCCAGTTAGTTGTTAAAGCCCCGTTTTTATCAATACTAAAACGTTTGTTCAATGTGCTGTTACCAAATAAATACAACACGCTGTCGTAGTAGCGGCTGGTGGTAAAGCGGGTATCCATCATTATTTGCTGTTGTAAAGCTGTCACAGTTTGTGATGCATTATCTTCAGCAAGCAATGGCAATAAGGCGGCAACAAAACCACTTGGGGCGTTGCCTGCCGTTTTGCCTGAGACTGCATTGATTTCTAATGGCACTTTGCCTGAAGAAACAATGCTATCAACAAAAGGTTTAAACTGCTGTGTAAGGGCATTTTTATAGGTGGCATCTTCTGCCATCATACTGGCCCAAAGGTAGACGCGGATCGCATTATAACTACCTGTAGCAGGGGCGCTTTTATCATGATAAAAGCCTTTTTCCACGCTGTAATTAACCCAATCAGGGCTCACGCCTTTTGGTGCTGTATCTATTAATAACTGCGCCGAGTTATCGTGTAATGTTTGCCAAGGCGAGTGCGGGTATAGGTGTGCAAATTGCGCAAATATAAATAGCGGTGCATAGCTTGGATTTAATTTCCAGCTACTGTCTTTTTCAAAGCCTGTTGGCCCAGGTAATAGAGTCAGACCGAGGTTTGGTATTTGCGCTGTTTCTTCACGAATGATGCGCTCAGCAAGCACTGAGCTGAGCACTGCGTAGCGTCTTTCATTCCATAAGATAGCTGCTTGCGACAGGGTATAAGCAATCCATAAATCTGAATCAGAAGCTGGATTTGAATCAAGGATTTGTCCTTGATTTTGCTTTATTCCCCATTGCCACGCTGGTAAACGGGTACTTAAATCACCTTCAGAAAGATGTACTTCAGTCCACTCAAGCAACTTATCGAAGCTGGCTTTATCATTGGCAAGTAAAGCAAAGAATAACGCATAAGATTGCCCCTCTGAGGTGGTAATACTGTAATCACTACCCAAATCAATTACGCGTCCTTCTGGTGTAATGAAGTGAGTTTTAAAGTTATTCCATTGCGGCCAAGCGCTGCAGCTTAACTGAGCTAAGGCGTTGCTTGAAAAAACAAAAACGAATAGTAAAGAAGCGATAGTTTTCATTATGCCTGATCTCCTTCAGATAAACGTTTTTTGGTAAGTAGCGCGAGCACTCGCCACAACATAAATGAAATAAGTAATAGGGTTAGTAGTGATAGAATCGCTAACAATACTGGGCGGTCTGAAAAGTGGAACCAAATGAGGGTATGAATAGGCACGTGACCGACAAAATACTGTTCATCGGTTTTAATCGTTTTGATGCCTTGGCTATTGATAATGGCTGAGCTTCCCATTATTTGAGCTGTTTTATCATCATTCAGTAGAGCATCAGTGAGAAGTGCAAAAGCATTTTCATTACTGGCAATCAAAGAGACTACTGAGCGGTCTGAATCAAACGGTGACTGGAACCCAGACATCACGGCTAAACGACCAATGCTGCTTATATTTACTTTAATTTTTTCAGCACCTTTAGTGTCGTAGGCACCATTATAGATAGCTTGATCAACAATGCGTTGGTTGTTGTTGATAAGCACACTTAGGGCGCTGTCTTTGGCAAGTGAGTTTAAGAAAGAGTCAGGCTTACCAATAATAATAATGTCTTTATCGTTTAGCGCCAATTGGTTACTTGGAAATTGAATGTCTAAACGGTGCGCTGGGTAGCCTGTTATGGCACCCAAATGACCTGTGAAATTAAGCAATAAACTAATCGCGTTAACTGAGCTGTTAGCTTCCATTACAAGCGTACTTTGGTGTAAATCGGCATATTTGGTGAATGGGAAACCGCCATTTGCAAAGGCGCGTAGGTTTGGCATGGCAATATAGTGATGGAAGTCACTTACATCAATGGTAGAGCTGCCATCAATTGCACCAAATTCACCGCCTGCAGGAATGGCGCTACACTCACCGGTTTTTACGACTGCAAAATTAAAATCATAAGTAAGCTGGTTATTTGTTGTTAAATCTAACCCTGTTAGCTCAAAGTCTTGACGAGTTTTGGTTGGATTGAATTCAGATAAAAGCGGTAACAAGGTATCGGTTGTAATCGTTTTACCACCTTCGTTATCAAGAATAAAACCATCCACAAACTTACCGTTAATCAACATATTCAAACGCGACAACATGTTTTGCTCAACAGGCGTGTTGCGGTAATTCAAGGTAATAGGAATACCATTTTCACGCCAAGTGAATAAATCTGGTGCAAAACGCAAGTCTAACCGAACAGGTAGACCGCGATAGCCTTCCGATTGCAGCTGAGTTGGGTATTCAATAAATTCATCAAAGCTTACTGGGCGATCAGAACGCACCCACAGTGGCGCATCGTAGGCTTCTCGAAGCGGTAAGTTGCTAATTGCATCAATGGTTGCACTGCGACCTGTCATTACTTTATAGCCAAAGACTAAACCTACTACGGCTTCTTTCAATTGTGCTGTGTCTTTACCTAAAACAAGCAGTACTTTGGCGTAGCGCTGAGTAGGGCTGCTGATAATTTCTACAGTTGGCTTTTCAACATCAGGGTAATTCAATAAAAAATCAGGCTTGTTGTCGTTTGTTGCGAATACGACACTATGTTCTGTCGGTGTTGCATTAATTTGCACAGGGAACTGTGCTTTGCGCCATTTTGCTTGAGCGCCAAAAAAGCTTGATAGTGCAGCCGCTGCTTCGAGTGTGTTTTCATCAGGTTGTGACGCAAACACAAATGGCAAAGTGACCTTGTTGTAATCTCGCGAATCAAAAAATGGTGCAGGGAAATACTCAAGTAAGCTTTCAAGAGCAAGTGACTGACGGTCAATAGAAATACGGCTGCTTTTACTAAGCTCGGCCCATATTGTTTTACTATAGTCATCCTGACAAACCAGATCGTAAAAACCGACTAGTTCGAAGCGAATTTGGTTAAAATCTTTAATTAGCTTAGGGTTAAGAACAATGCTGCGCTCAGAGACTGTGCCAATTGGCGTTGTCTTATCATCAATAGGTAGCACAGTGACAAGGTTTTCATTTAAGAAAATTTTCAAATGTGAGACACGGCCAATAAGTGATGGTGAGGTTGTGTATGAAAAGTCTAGAGTCAGTTTTTTCCCTAATTTATCGAGGCGGTTTGTAAAATCAACACGGGTACTATTACTCACTCCATCAAGCTTGAACTTGCTTAAACCAAGCTTTTCAAAGCTTAGCGTCATGCTTTCAATTGGTGCTTGCTCTGGGTAACCATCATCAAAAATCGCTTTATTAGAGAGAGGCTCAGCACTTATCGCCCAGCAGGATATGCCGAGTGTGCCAAAAGCTAATAACAAGGTTAAAAAAGTTTTTATCATGATGTTTTTAGTACTTTTGTTGGTTTTTTAGGTAATAGCGACGCCACAAAGTACAAGACTCTTGATGCAAACGCAATCGCGGGTCTTAATTCATTTGGGGCATGGAAAATCAAGTTCTTAAAGCCTCTTAGACTGGTATAAAAAACGTGAGAAAAGCTGTATGAAGGCTTGTCGTGTTTAAAGTTTTCTTGCCAATCAAGCCAAGCATCAGCACGTGAGAAAGTGCATTGAATAAAGGCTTTTTGTTTTTCTAAATCTAAATCCCTGAGGGTAAGACCCAGTTGTTTATCGCGGGTGTTACAAATATAAGTTGGGAATGAAAACTGCTTCAAGCCACGGCTCATGAGTAGCTCGACTTTATCATTTACACGGCAAAGGTGATTATGGTCAGTTTCAAGACCAACACCATTATTTGAGTAGTCCGTAATTTTTACTTTAATAGTACGGCCATTAGCAAGGCGAATAGCTGCAGGGAAATTTGCTTTAATGCGGTGTGAGCTGCGTACTTGTTTGGCTTCAGCGGCAACAGCCACAGCTGCACCTAAAATTATCACGTTATAGCTTGCCCACAGCATGCTAATGACGAGTACGCCTATTTGTGAACTATCGCCGAAGAGCAATCTAAACACGCCGTAGGTCATACCCAAAACGTTAACAAGCAACAAGATTATATAAGGCTTTGAAATCGTCCAATCGTAGTGATCTTGCTTGTTTAAACCGCCTTTTTCAGTCACGTTAAATTTACCCTTATTCGGGTTGATAAGCGCAACTGTCGTGGGTTTTAAAATATACCAAGCAAGTACTGACTCATAAACTTCGCCCCAAAATGAATAGCGGTATTTACCTTGAATTCGAGAGTTGGTTATTTTTACCTGTAACAGGGTTGGCACAATATAAAGAAAGATGGCAACAAACGGTGCATAGATAATTTGCGCATTAAAATAAATTAATGCCAGTGGCGCTGTTAAGAATACAATTCGCGGAATGCCTGATAAAAAGTGCAACATAGCGTTTAAATAGCACAAGCGCTGTGCGATATTTAGGCCCTTACCAAACAGCGGGTTATCTAATCGGAATATTTGTGCCATGCCGCGTGCCCAGCGAATACGTTGACCAACGTGGGCAGATAAACTATCTGTAGCTAGGCCGGCGGCTTGTGGAATATTAATATATGTTGTTTTGTAGCCAGCGCGCTGCATTCTTAGCGCGGTGTGGGCATCTTCAGTGACGGTTTCTACGGCAAAACCACCGATTTCTTCAAGGGCACTGCGCCTTAAAACAGCACACGAACCACAAAAGAAGGTCGCATCCCACATATCATTGCCATCTTGAATTAAGCCATAGAACAACATATTTTCATTTGGGATTTTACGATGGTTTTTGAGGTTGCGCTCAAATGGATCGGCAGAAAAAAAGTGGTGAGGTGTTTGTACTAAACACACTTTACTGTCATTGATGAATTGTCCCATTGTCATTTGTAAGAATGAGCGAGCAGGGATATGGTCACAGTCAAAAATAGCAATGTAGTCGCCATTAGTTACTTTCATCGCATGGTTCATGTTACCGGCTTTGGCATGTTTGTTATCAGGGCGAGTTAAATAACCAACACCAATTTGCTTTGCGAATTCGGCAAATTCAGGGCGCTTACCATCATCTAAAATATAAATGTTAAGCTTATCTGCAGGCCAGTCAATACTTTGCGCGGCGATTGTTGTTGGCTTCACAACATCAAGCGGCTCGTTGTAAGTAGGAATATAAATATCAACTGTTGGCCAGTTTGTTGTATCTTTATCTAAAGCGATCGGTTTACGGTTTAATGGGTTGATGGTTTGGAAAAAACCTAAGATCAGTACCAACCAAGCGTAGCTTTCAGCAAGCAGCAAACCAATCCCTAGGGTAAGGGCTAAAGGGTCACCCCAGTTAAGAGTGTCAGTGTAGCGCCACCATAGATAACGTGTAGAGGTTGTAACAGAAAGGGTGATCATCACAATAGTGGCCATTTTCCCTTCAACCCGCCTTAGAGAATAAGCAACAACCAAAATTAAACTAATGAACACTGCTTGCGCTTCAATACTAAATGGCACGGTTACAAATATAGCCACCGCAAAAATAATGAGAGTGAAAAAAGCGACCTTTAAGGTGCTGTTTCTCCAAAGTGGAGAGCGACTCACTGCTTTATATGATTTAGTTTTTGTTTGCTTTCTAGCAACTAACCAAAGCCCTTTAAAAGAGCGTACTAGTTTACTGTCTGCCAGTCTCAATAAGCGAGCTGATCGCGTGATTTTACGCCAAGATTTACGCTGCTCAACGGCGATATGTTGCTGTGAGGTTGTGGTGGTATTGAATAGCGCAAGGTACACACTTTGCAATGCAATCCGAATGCAATTGCTTGGTGTAAGTACTGGTTGAGAAACATGAGGATACAAGCGTTTAAGTTTAAGCTTTAACTCACGTTTTTTATTATTTTCTAATTTAATAAACAATGACAAAAAAAGCACAAAGAAGGGGAGTAAAGTCGCTCCCAATA
>NZ_JAKEVM010000108.1 GCF_022398475.1 Pseudoalteromonas shioyasakiensis
ATTTAATATGGGTGTCTTAATATCTTTTCATAATATGGGTGTCTTAATAAATTAAAAAGCTCAGCGGTGCTGAGCTTGGTTGAAATTAGGGTGTATTTTTGCACGTAAATGGTTACGAGAAGGCTTTTTCGCTTAGGAGTTCTTGCATTTGTTCGCGCATTTTAAATTTTTGAAGTTTGCCTGTTACTGTCATTGGGTATTCTTCAACAAAGCGGATGTGCTTTGGTACTTTGAAATAGGCTAGTTTATCTTTTAAGAAATCACGAATGGCATTTTCATCAAGTACTGCATCATCTTTAGGTTGGATCCAGGCACATACTTCTTCGCCGTATTTTTCATCACTTATACCAAAAATGGCTGCATCTTGAATACCAGGGTAGGTGTAGAGAACTTCTTCTATTTCTCTTGGGTAGATGTTTTCACCACCACGGATGATCATGTCTTTTATTCGACCAACGATAGCAACAAAGCCATCTTCGTCCATCACACCTAAGTCACCAGAGTGTAACCAACCGTCTTGATCAATTGTTGCTTTCGTTTTCTCTTCATCATTCCAATAGCAGCGCATAATTCCAGCACCACGACTACATACTTCACCCGGTATGCCAACTTTTTGAATATCACCCAGTTCGTCGATAATCTTCACTTCAGTATGGGCTAATGCACGGCCCACTGTGGTAACTTGTTTTTCGAGTGGTGAGTCGGTTTCGGTCACGTTATTTATCGGGCTACATTCTGTTTGGCCATAACCAATTACAACTTCTTTCATATGCATTAATGAGTGAACTTTACGCATAACTTGCTCGGGGCAGGTTGAGCCGGCCATCACGCCTGTTCGTAGGCTAGATAAGTCATAGTTTGCAAAGTCTTTAAGCTCTAACTCGGCGATAAACATAGTCGGAACACCATGTAGGCCAGTACAACGTTCTTTTTCAACAACTTCAAGGGTTGTTTTAGGGTCGAATGAATCACCCGGGAAAACTGCGGTAGCACCTTTACTTATACATACTAAATTGCCAAGCACCATACCAAAGCAGTGATATAGCGGTACAGGAATACAGAGTTTATCCTCATGTGTCAGCTTCATCGCTTGGGCCATCAAAAATCCGTTATTGAGGATGTTTTTATGCGATAAGGTCGCTCCTTTTGGATTACCCGTAGTACCAGAAGTAAATTGAATATTGATATCTTGGTCACAATGTAAAGTAGCAGCAATTGCATCAAGTTCGAGTTTATGGGCATCTGTAGCGCGCTGCATGATATCGCTAAAGCTAAACATGCCAGCAGCAGGCTCAGCTCCAATACGAATTATATTTTTTAGGTGTGGCAGGGCGTTTAAATTTAATTTACCTGCTTGTGAATCTTTTAGTTCCGGTGCGAGCTCATTGAGCATGCTTATATAATTACTGGCTTTAAATTCACTTGCTGTGATAAGTGTTGAACACTCAACACTATTGAGTGCGTATTTTAATTCGCTTGGTCGGTATGCAGGGTTAATGCATACCATGATTGCACCAATTTTAGCTGTAGCAAATTGAGTTAAACACCATTCGATATTATTGGGTGACCAAATACCAACCCGGTCGCCAGGTTTTACGCCAAGTGATAATAACCCCATTGCTAACTGGTTAATCTGCTGCTGGTATTGTCTATAGGTTAATCGGAACTGTTGATGATGAACCACAATTGCGGGGTGATCAGGGTGATTGTCGACAATATCGTCAAGATACTGTCCAATTGTTTGTTCTATCAATGGAGTGTCTGTACGGCCTTGATAATAGCTTTGAGTAAGTGGAAGCGCATTGATGTGTGTGTTCTTTGTCTGCATTGTATTCTCCGTGTCCGGTTAATTTGTTGTCATGGACTTGATGCAAAAGAATTGAAACAATCATTTAAGATGATTTCAAAACATGCGTACCTGATTAACTAAACATAGATTGTCGACAAAGAAAAGCTTTATAAGACTAATGTACAGAGTGTAATTTTAATAAAACAGAATAAAGAGTGGTTTTTGGGGTGTAAAAAAACGTGCCGTAGCACGTTTTTTGGTAATAAGTATCAACTAAGCTTTTGGCTCATCTTGCTTATAAGTTTTACGCATAATGTACACGTAAGCACTAATGAATGCGTTTTCTTGGAATTTTTTCAGGCCTGTGTCTTCAAAATCAATAGGCACTGGGTTGCGCTTAAGCTGCTCTTTGATTTCAGTTGCAGATAAAACTTGCACATCTAAGCGCTCAATTAACTGAATAGCCGTTTCCATTTTGAAACCTTTCGCACTACCAGCGAATTTACCTTTTGCTTGGCGCTCTTTGATTGCTACAGAGTCAATTTGGTAATCTTCCATTAATTTTTTGAAATCAAATTGGAATTTACGCATTACTTCTGTGTCATTACCGTTACCTAAGGTAAAACGTGTTTGTCTGACATCACGGATATCAAATACGTCATTGTCTTTGGTTAAAATACACAGTAGTACGTCGCTACCTGTAATTTCTACACCGCATGTTCTCATGGTCATTCTCTAAATAACTTAATTTGCGCAATTATAGCAAGTAACGTTATGAAAAACAGTTGCTTTAAAAATGAATTTTTATAGCGATAACACTATGGTCACTTACACTAATGTCTTCGGTCAGTTGTGTAGGGGAAATATGCTTGTCATAACTTTCATAGTCGAGCGCTTTCACCTTTGAAACTTGGCAATCGGGATTAAAATGTGCAGAGGCAAGAATATAATCTAGTACATTACCTTTACCTTGGTAATAATGGCTAAAGGGTTTGTTTTTCTTATCATAAAACGAGCGGCTAAACTCATAGCTGTCGGTTAGGCCAACAACGGGTTCGTTATGTTCTATGCAGGGTTCACAGCGTGTAGGGTGAAAGCCTTGTGTCATAAACGATAAGGTAGGGCTAGTAAGTACATCGTTAAAGTCACCCATAACGAGCGTTGCACATTGCTTTTCGCGTTGGGTTTTTAGCGCATCATAATAAACAATAGATGCTTCCAATGAACGCGATATTTGAGACTGCATGGTACCCACAGTTTGGTGTAACAACTGCAGCAACGGATCTTCAAGGTTATGAATATTAAGAATATGCGCCATTGATTGCACACGTTGTGACTTAAAGTGAACAACATAAAAGCAGACTTCACCAAAATCAGGTAAATCAATCATACATTTAATCGGGGTGCGGTTAAATTTGAACTCATTTTGATTGTTTAAGTACTCAAGTAATTCAGGGCATGGTGTCAATGCATCGGCCGATTTAAACGGGTATTTACTGGCAATGGCAACCACAGGATTGAATAACACTTGCGGATAAAGGCTATCATGGGACGGGCTATCGACCGTTTTAAAATAATCATATCCCGCTTCTTTGCATTGCACTTCTAGAGCATGCTGGCTAAACACTTCTTGAAACGCCACCACATCAGGGTTTGCTTCATTTAAGAAATTAGCTACAAACGATTGTTTTTGCTGCCATTGCGTATTGTTATAGCGTTCATGTAATTGGTAAAACGAATAGGGTGGCGTGGTATAATTTAATAAGTTAAACGTTGCAAATTTGAACGTACGCGTGTTTGGCATCTTCATCACCCTAAAAGTACTGACTCACTAAGTATGAAATGACTTAACTAATTGTCAATTTACTCTTCTAACTACTTGTATTTAAGAACGTGAGCGGCGACAATGGTCGCTTGTATTTGCGAAGACTCAGTAAATACAAGCTTAAATAGCAATGCTTATTCGTAAAAGCGTTGCAGAGTTACATAAAATTTTTTAAAAATATTACATGTGATGCATTGTAGGCATCACCACTGTATTAAGGATTTATAATGCCAGTTATTACCCTCCCTGACGGCAGTCAGCGTAGTTTTGAAAACCCAGTAAGCACATATGACGTAGCAAGCGATATCGGTCCAGGTCTTGCCAAAGCAACAATTGCAGGCCGTGTTAATGGTACCCGTGTTGATGCATGTGATTTAATCACCGAAGATGCGCGTTTAGAAATTATCACTGCAAAAGATGATGATGGTTTAGAGATTATCCGTCACTCATGTGCGCACCTTATTGGTCATGCGGTTAAGCAGCTTTTCCCTGAAGCAAAAATGGCAATCGGTCCGACCATCGATAACGGATTCTATTACGATATCGATATGGAACACTCTTTAAGCCAAGATGATTTAGATGCTATCGAAAAGCGTATGCTTGAGCTTGCTAAAACAAACTACGACGTTGTTAAAAAGACCGTAAGCTGGCAAGAAGCACGCGATACTTTTGAAGCGCGTGGTGAAACCTATAAAATGGAAATTCTAGACGAGAACATCGCGAAAGATGATCGTCCAGGCTTATACCATCACGAAGAATACATCGACATGTGTCGTGGTCCACACGTTCCAAACATGAAATTCTGTCAACATTTCAAAATCATGAAAGTGGCAGGTGCTTATTGGCGCGGTGATTCTGAAAACAAGATGCTGCAACGTATCTACGGCACTGCATGGGCAGATAAAAAGCAACTTAAAGCGTATTTAAAACGTTTAGAAGAAGCTGAAAAACGTGATCACCGTCGTATTGGTAAAGCGCTTGATTTATGGCACTGGCAAGAAGAAGCACCAGGCATGGTGTTTTGGCACAACGATGGTTGGAGCATTTACCGTGAACTAGAAGACTTCGTTCGTGAAAAACTACGTGAGTACGATTACGAAGAAGTTAAAGGCCCATTAATGATGGACCGTGGTTTATGGGAAAAATCAGGCCACTGGGACAAATACGCAGATGCGATGTTCACAACTGAATCTGAAAAGCGTGAATACGCAATCAAACCAATGAACTGCCCGGGTCACGTACAAATCTTTAACCAAGGTTTAAAATCATACCGTGATCTTCCATTACGTATGGCAGAGTTTGGTTGTTGTCACCGTAACGAACCATCAGGTGCATTACACGGCTTAATGCGTGTACGTGGCTTTACTCAAGATGATGCGCATATCTTCTGTACTGAAGAGCAAATCATGGATGAAGTGTCTGCATGTATCAAAATGGTTTACGACACATACGAAACGTTTGGCTTTGAGAAGATCGTTGTAAAACTATCTACTCGTCCAGAAAAACGTATCGGTGAAGACGAAATGTGGGATAAAGCTGAGCTTGCACTAGCTGATGCATTAAAAGCAAACGACATTGAGTTTGATTACCTACCAGGTGAAGGTGCATTCTACGGTCCTAAGATTGAGTTTACACTTTATGACTGTTTAGACCGTGCATGGCAATGTGGTACTGTACAGCTAGACTTTGCATTACCAGGTCGTTTAGGTGCAACTTATGTTGCTGAAAATAACGAACGTCGTACACCAGTTATGATCCACCGCGCAATTTTAGGTTCAATTGAGCGTTTCATCGGTATTTTAACTGAAGAATACGCTGGCTTGTTCCCAACGTGGCTTGCTCCTAAGCAAGTTGTGATCATGAACATCACGGACAAACAAGCAGATTATGTGCAAGAAATTGTACAAAAATTAAATAAACTTGGAATTAGAGCCGCTGCTGACTTGAGAAATGAGAAGATTGGCTTTAAAATCCGTGAACATACGTTAAAACGTATTCCATATTTACTTGTTGTTGGCGATAAAGAAGTTGAACAACAAGAAGTGGCAGTACGCACTCGCACAGGTGAAGACCTAGGCAAATTTAGTGTTGATGATTTCGTTGCTAAAGTAAGCGAAGAAATTAAAAATCGACAATAAATCATGAGCGTGTAGGGCAAAACAAACAGCCAACTACACGCTTTTTATTTTATATTCTTGGAGGATCGTACCATTAGAGGCGGCAAGAAAGGGCAACAAACAGCTCAAAAAAATCGTATCAACGAAGATATTACAGCTAAAGAAGTTCGTTTAATTGGCATCGACGGCGAGCAAGCTGGCATCGTGTCATTAAAAGAGGCGCAAGCTATCGCTGATGATGCGGGTGTAGATCTTGTAGAAATCAGTCCTAATGCTGAGCCACCTGTTTGTAAGGTTATGGACTACGGTAAGTTCATCTTTGAAAAAAGCAAAGAACTAAAAGAACAAAAGAAAAAGCAAAAGCAAATCCAGGTTAAAGAAATCAAATTCCGTCCAGGTACGGATGAAGGTGACTACCAGGTTAAGCTACGCAACTTACGCAAGTTCTTAGAAGCGGGTGATAAAGCTAAAATCACTATCCGTTTCCGTGGTCGTGAAATGGCTCACCAAGAAATTGGTATCGAATTATTAAACCGTGTTAAAACTGATTTGGAAGATGTTTCACAAGTTGAATCATTCCCAAATCGTGTTGAAGGTCGCCAGATGGTTATGATGATGGCACCTATTGCTAAAAAGCAATAAACAGGGTATATTACGCACCGATTTTATTTCAGGTCTGCAAGTAACAGTTTACTGTTCACCTGAAATAACCGGTTATAAGTAAGGTTGCACTGCTTTTGTAGTGAGCCTTCACCGGATTATGGCAGTAAGTTAGGCCTTAAAAGTAGAGCTATTTTTATATCTCTCGCCTGCTTGCTAATTTTTAAGCAATACATTTGGAGTTATTGCAATGGCTTACAAGCTAAAAACTCACAGAGGCGCGGCTAAGCGTTTCAAGAAAACTGCTTCTGGCGGTTTCAAGCGTAAACAAGCGCATCTTCGTCACATTCTGACTAAGAAAACTTCTAAGCGTAAATTACACTTACGTCCTAAGATGATGGTTCATAAGAATGACCATGGTCTAGTTTCACGTATGTTACCATTCGCTTAATAGGAGTCTTCAGAAATGGCAAGAGTTAAACGCGGTGTTATCGCACGTGCACGTCACAAAAAAGTTTTAAAGCAAGCTAAAGGTTACTACGGAGCACGTTCACGTGTTTACCGCGTAGCTTTCCAGGCAGTTACTAAAGCGGGTCAATACGCTTACCGTGACCGTCGTGCTAAGAAACGTACTTTCCGTCAACTTTGGATTGCACGTATCAATGCAGCAGCTCGTCAAAACGGTCTTTCATACAGCCGTTTTATCAATGGTCTTAAAAAGACTTCTGTAGAAATCGATCGTAAGATCCTTGCAGATATCGCTGTTTATGACCAAGTTGCATTCGCAGCGCTTGTTGCAAAAGCAAAAGAAGGCCTAGCGGCTTAATTTCGCTTTTCATAAAGTTTAAAAAGGAGCCTAGTGCTCCTTTTTTTGATCTTAATTAATATTCATAACTAACAACGATTTTGCATAGCGTATGTCGTTTGCTCCATTTTTTTGTTGAATCACCGCAGTTTACGCAATCCATTCAGATTAGTTGTTATAATTTCCCCAATATAGAATAAGTACCGCACTTGAGAGTGATATGTTTGCGAGTTTAGTGTTTTTATCTGCTGCAGTAACTTTAGACAGCCACTTACCCCCATTATTGCCATGGCAAGGCGATAGTGTGTCTTTAATGCAAGAAAAAGGACCTTTAACCACAGATTTCGAATTAAGCGAAGGCACTTTATCGCCTGATTATGCAGACACTATGGCGTTCGTAGAACGCCTTGTTGCCGCAAACCCAACACAATTCAAAGTAACGACTATTGCGACAAGCAGTGCAGGTCGTGAGGTTAAGATGTTAGTGGCGAATGAGCAAGGTTTGTTTGATGCCAAACAACTTGTTGCTGATACAAAACCAACCATCTTTATTCAAGCAGGCATTCACAGTGGTGAAATTGATGGCAAAGACGCCATGTTTATGTTGCTACGCGACATTGCAACAGGTAAACGCCGCGATATTCTTAGCAAAGTAAATATTCTGTTTATTCCTATTTTAAACGTTGATGGTCACGAGCGTAGTAGCCAATACAACCGTATTAATCAGCGTGGCCCAGTAGAAATGGGCTTTCGAACGAATGGTCTAAATTTAAATTTAAATCGTGATTACACTAAGCTAGATACACCCGAAGTACGCGGTGTAATGCAGGTTATTAATCAATTTAAGCCAGATTTATACGTGGATGTCCATGTGACAGATGGCGCTGATTACCAATATGATGTTACCTACGGCTATAATCCGGTTTTTTCTAGTGAATCACCAAGTGTGTCACAAGCGTTAGATAATCTGTTTAAACCTGTTATTGATGCCAAACTCGAAAAAGCAGGGCATATTCCTGGTCCACTGGTTTTTGTAATGGACAAGCGCGAATTTAAAAAAGGTTTAGCTGGTTGGGTGGCAACACCACGTTTTTCAAATGGCTGGGGTGATTTACGTTCATTACCAACAATATTAGTTGAGAACCACTCTTTAAAACCTTATAAGCAGCGCGTATTAGGTACATATGTATTTATTGATGGTGCCATTGACGCTTTAGCTGCAAATGATAAAGCTCTTAATGAAGCGGTTCAAAAAGAGCTCGATTTCAAACCTACGCAATTAGTTGTTGAACGTGGTTATGCAAAAGAGCCAGATACCATCGAATTTAAAGGTATCGCTTATTCAAGAACTGAAAGTGCATTGTCAGGGCAAGCTGAAGTTAAATATTTAGGTGAAGTTAAAAACTATGACGCTTTGCCTATTTACTGGCAGAAAGAGGTTAAAAAGACCGTTAACGTTCCTGCAGCGTTTTATATTCCGCCAGCGTACAGCCAATTGGTAAGTAAGCTTAAATTACACGGCGTAGAGGTAACGACAGTGAATGGTTTTGCTTCTGAGCCATTAACGCAAGTAAGCGTTGCTGATTACTCATTTGCAAAAGCACCTTTTGAAGGACGTTTTCGTGTAGAGGCGACATTTGATTACAACACCATAGAAAATGTCGATATGACCGGCTGGTACAAAGTCTCAACTGAGCAGCCATACTCAGAACTGGCTACACACTTACTACACCCAGAAGCGCCAGATTCATTCTTTGCTTGGGGCGAGTTTAATACTATTTTTCAGCGCACTGAATACGTTGAGAATTACGCTTTAATGCCTTATGCACGACAAATGCTTAAAGAAAAACCTGCATTGGCTTTAGAGTTCGATAAAAAAATTCGTGAAGATAAAAACTTTGCAAAAGATGCTGATGCGCGCTTGCATTGGCTCTATGAGCGTACACCGTTTTATGATCAAGGCTATTTAAAATACCCAATTTTAATGGCGTTTGAGCAGTTACAAAAAGGACAATAACATGAAAGTGAAAGCTGTTCCTGTTACTGGCTTTGCGCAAAATTGCCGCATTATTATTTGTGAGAAGACGAATAAAGCGGCCTTGGTTGACCCTGGTGGCGATGCAGATAAACTTCAAGCAGAACTTGCTGCTTTAAATTGCCAATTAGAGGCAATTTATTTAACACATGGCCACTTAGACCATGTGGGTGCAGCAAAGCAACTCGCAGAGCATTTTAGCGTTGATATCATTGGCCCACATTTAGATGATAAATTTTGGTTTGATGCCTTGCCAATGCAAGCGCAAATGTTTGGTTTTGCACCAATTACACCATTTTATCCAACGAAGTGGCTAAATCATGGCGATACAATCATAGTGGGTGAACTTGAATTATCTGTACGCCATTGCCCAGGACATACTCCTGGTCATGTTGTTTTTTACCACCAAGGTTCAGAACAGGTGATAGTGGGTGACGTGATTTTTCAAGGCTCTGTTGGTCGTACTGACTTCCCAAAAGGGGATAGTGCGCAATTACTCGAATCAATTAAGTCTGAGATTTTATCATTCTCTGATGAAGTTGCTATTTTGCCAGGCCACGGTCCGAATACCACCGTAGGGCATGAGCGAAAAACAAATCCATTTATTAGCGGACGTTTTGGTTAATGCCAACGCGTAACATCAGTTAAGTAGTTTGTAAGTGGAACGGTATAAAATTGCAATTTTTTTGCATAAATAGTAGAAAATAGGCAGACTGATTTTTAAATCAGTTATATAATTTAACCAGTATTTTTACAGAAAAAGAAATAAAATGTCTCTGAACCAAGTAGATCGCCAAATTTTGGCATTATTACAGCAGGATGCTAGCTTATCTACGGCAGAAATTGCCGATAAAGTTGGTTTATCTCAATCTCCATGTTGGCGTCGTATTGCTAAGCTTGAGCAAGATGGCTATATCAAAGGTAAAGTTGCTTTGCTTGATGAGAAAAAGCTTGGCTTTGATATGTTGGTCTATGCCCATGTTCGTCTTTCTAACCACGGTAGAACGAACCTAGCTGAGTTTGAGCGTTTAATTATGAGCTATGATGAAGTAACCGAGTGTTACAGCATGGCGGGTACCATGGATTTCATGCTTCGAATTATTTCTAAAGGTATTGAAGGTTATGAGCAGTTTGTTCGTGATAACCTACTAAACCTTGAGTTTGTTCAAGAAGTTCACTCAAACGTGACCATGACATGCGTTAAGCGTAGTACGTCTTTACCTCTTTAATCTTTTTCTACTACGTTTTATTTTTTCGAAAACGGTTAGTGCTTTTAGGTACTAGCCGTTTTGTTGTTAATAATTGTTAACTTTTGCGGATTTTGCTAGAATTCTGCGCCTTGCCGAAATGCATTCACTATAAAGAGGATCTTAATGTTTAACTTACTCAGCAAAGCGCCAAGCTCTGCTAAAAACGATATTCTATCAGGCTTGACCGTTGCGTTGGCATTGGTACCAGAAGCGGTTGCGTTTGCATTTGTTGCTAATGTTGAGCCTTTGGTTGGTTTATATGCCGCATTTATTGTTGGCTTAATTACGGCTATTTTTGGTGGTCGTCCAGGTATGATTTCTGGTGCTACCGGTGCACTAGCCGTTGTAATGGTAAGTTTAGTTTTAGATCATGGTGTAGAGTATTTATTTGCTACCGTGTTATTGATGGGGATACTGCAGGTACTCGCAGGTATCTTCAAGCTCGGCAAGTTTATTCGCATGGTTCCGCACCCAGTAATGCTGGGCTTTGTAAATGGTCTTGCGATTGTTATTTTCTTAGCTCAACTGGGTCAATTTAAAGTACCAGACGGTATGGGCGGTCAACAGTGGATGGAAGGGCAAGCACTTTATATTATGCTTGGCTTAGTAGCGTTAACTATGGCTATTATTCATTTCTTACCTAAGCTAACCACTGCAGTACCTTCATCGTTAGCTGCCATTGTAACTGTAACAGCGATTGTGATTGGTTTTGATTTAGAAGCGCGCACTGTACTTGATTTCTTAAAAGGAATGACAGGCAATGAGCAAGCAACCATTGCCGGTGGCTTGCCTGAGTTCCATATTCCTATGGTGCCATTTAATCTTGAAACATTAAAAATTATCTTCCCTTATGCCTTAGTTTTAGCGGCGATTGGTTTAATTGAATCGTTATTAACACTGACCCTAATTGACGAAATTACTGAAACCCGTGGTCACAGTAATAAAGAGTGTATTGGTCAAGGCGCTGCAAATATTACCTGTGGTTTCTTTGGTGCAATGGGTGGTTGTGCGATGATTGGTCAATCAATGATCAATATTAACTCGGGCGGTCGCTCACGATTATCTGGTATTAGTGCAGCAATAATACTGCTAGCATTCATTATTTTTGCAGCCAGCCTCATTGAGATGATCCCATTAGCTGCCTTAGTTGGCGTTATGTTCATGGTTGTACTTGGTACCTTCGAGTGGGCAAGCTTCAAGATGATGAAGCGTGTACCTAAGTCTGATGCTTTTGTTATTGTGCTTGTTTCAGGTGTAACCGTAGTAACAGACCTTGCGATCGCGGTATGTGTGGGTGTGATTGTTTCGGCTTTAGTTTTTGCTTGGCAGCATGCGAAACACATTTACACAAGCAATTACATCGATGAGCAAGGCTCTAAAGTGTATGAGCTTCATGGTCCTTTATTCTTTGGTTCGGTTAAGAACTTTGCCGAGTTATTTGATGTTAAAAATGACCCAGAAGACGTGATCATTGAATTCAAACATAGCCGTGTTGCTGATCATAGTGCGATTGAAGCGATTGACAGTCTTGCAGACAAATACGCAAAAGTGGGTAAGAAACTGCATTTACGTCATTTAAGCCCTGATTGTATTCAACTATTACACAATGCGCGTGATTTAGTTGAAGTGAATGTGATTGAAGATCCAAATTATAAAGTGGCTTCAGATAAACTAGCTTAAAAATAAAGCAGAGAAAAAGCGAAGGCTGTTGTGGCCTTCGCTTTTTTAATGTCTGAAGAATGCGGTAAGGCTATAAAAAATTAAGATAGGCGGCAGTGCTTTGCTCTCGTGACTATCGGTATAATAAAAATAATTATGAAAGGTAATCTGATATTTTGAATTGGCAATCATTAGTTGATAATCGACAACGCTTTTTCTGGGTTTTGCAAATTGCAGGCTGGATAGGTTATGCGTTAGTTAATTATATCGGCTCAAAAGTCTTTGAAATGCGTGATATTTACGTATTTGTTATTGTATTAAACGCTTATGCAGGCTGTTTAATGACAGTACCTTTACGTTATATGTATCGTAAAGTTTGGAATGCCTCACCTTGGGTATTAATGCTTGTCGTTTTTGGTGCTTCCTATGTTACAGGCACATTATGGGCCGTTGTACAAAAATTCAATTTATGGGAAATCTACCGTCACGGTTACCGACCAAATGAATGGTTTTATTACTTACAACAAGGGTTAGATTCGGTTTACATCATTCTTTGTTGGAGTGGTTTGTATTTTGGTATTAAGTATTACCAGCTATTACAAAGTGAGCGTCAAAAGGCCCTTAAAGCAACGACTATGGCTCACGAAGCTCAGCTGAAAATGCTGCGCTATCAACTTAATCCGCACTTTTTATTTAATACCTTAAATGCAATATCAACCTTAATTTTGGTAAAAGAGAACAAAGATGCAAATTTAATGGTGTCAAAATTGAGTGACTTCTTACGATACACACTCAATACCGACCCAATAAAAAAGGTGCCATTAGAGCAAGAAATTCATGCCCTCATGCTGTACTTAGAAATTGAAAAAGTACGCTTTGATGAACGTTTACAAGTTAATGTAGATGTAAGCGAGCAGGCAAAAGAAGCCTTGGTACCAAGCTTGATCCTCCAACCGATTATCGAAAACTCGATAAAGTATGCGATAGCGCAACTAAATGAAGGTGGTGTGATTGATATTAAAGCACAAGTTTTTGCAAATGAACTATTATTGGAAGTAGGCGATAATGGTCCTGGCACTGAGCTTAAAAATGGCCAACTGGTTAATTCTCAAGGCGTTGGCATAGCTAATACACAGGACCGCTTAAAAACACTTTATGAGAACAACTACTCGTTTGTTCTCTCTGACAATACGCCAAGTGGATTAAAAGTTAATCTGCGCGTTCCGTTTGAAAAGGCTGTTAAGAAATGAGCAAAATTAGAACTTTGATCGTTGATGATGAACCGCTAGCAAGAAAAGGCTTAGCAGTTCGACTTTCTGAGTTTGACGATTTAGAAGTCATTCGTTTATGTAGCAATGGTCAAGAGGCAATTGATGAATGCTTATCAGGCAATATTCAATTGGTTTTCTTAGATATTCAAATGCCAAATATGAACGGTTTTGAAGTTGCAAGAGCACTTAGTGAGAGCGTAAATCCATTACCCGCTATTGTGTTTGTAACGGCTTTTGACCAGTTTGCAGTTAAAGCATTCGAGATTCATGCGTTGGATTATATTCTTAAACCAGTCGATGACAACAGACTAAAACAGGCGGTAGAAAAAGTGCATACCTATTTAAAAACGCAACAAGATAACGCCCATAAGAAAAAACTAGCGAGCTTTGTTGCAGGTATTACAGGCAATAATTGCGAAGAAATTTTAAAGAAGTTAGCAACGGGCGATAGTCTTGCTGACCGTCGTTATCCAGAATCATTAGCTGTAAAAGAGCAGGGCGAGATTGTTCGTGTGCCTGTTATTACAATTCAATGGGTTGATGCGGCTGGTGATTATATGTGCCTTCATTGCCAAGATGGGCAAACGCATATCCTTCGTAAAACAATGAAAGAGCTTGAACAAGAGCTTGATCCACAACTATTTGTGCGAGTTCATCGCAGTGCCATTGTGAATACTAAGCAAATTAGCAAACTTGTAACTCAAGTAAGCGGTGAGTATCTTTTAGTGCTTGATAACGGCCAAGAGCTAAAAGTAAGCCGTAGCTATCGCGATAAAGTGAAAGCAGCGCTCGCGAGCTAATAGCTATTCAAAATTTAATAAGTTAAAAACAAAAAAAAGGCGCAATTATTAATTGCGCCTTTTTTAATGA
>NZ_JAKEVM010000109.1 GCF_022398475.1 Pseudoalteromonas shioyasakiensis
GATTATTGTGCTATGAAAAAATTTCTTATTTTAGTGCTTATTATTTTAGCACTTTTCACGATTGATCATCCTTTGATCAAAGAGCCAAGAGAAAGGTTACTAGGTGAAGGCGTTAGCCTTATTTCTGATGCCAGTAAAGTCAACCGAAGTCCTGCGGCAAATATGGCTAAGAATAATATTAAATCACAGCTGAATTTATCTAATTCAGAGCTTGAGTATATTGAAGAGACATTTACCACTGACGATAAACTACAAGTTTTTCACTTACACTACTGCCGTGAAAAAGATATTAACTTGTATTTTTATGGCGAACGCTTAAACCGCGTATGCAGTATCGTCTCGAATGCGCTTGAAGAAAGGTTAAACAAGTAATGGATTTTTCTGCTTTAAACAAAAAAACCAGCGACTCGTTTGCAAAACAGCGCAATATGTTAAAAAAGCTGGGTAAGGGGCAAACCTTGTACTGCGAAGTATGTAAAGGCGCCCTTACCTTAAATTTGAAGACTGATCAGCCTGGTAAAGGCGTTGTAAGCTGTGCCAAAGGTTGCACAGACATTCTTTTAGAGCTGGGTTAGTTCCAACCCTCATCATTATATAGCTGGCTATTTACAGCAACGACTTCAATGAGCTCAGCAAAGCCAGCGGCGAATTCATTCATAACTTCATACTGCTGCTGGCATAGTTGCCCTTCAGATAAACCATTATCAGTTGCAAGGGCTGCAATTTCACTCGTTTCAAGGGTAAAAAAGCCTAAGCTTTGCAGTGCACTAGCCAAGGCTTCTTTAAGCTCATCAGCTAACTGTGGCGCGCTTAATAGCTTGTTAACGTAACCTTGCGCACCATGCATAAAACCTTGGCTCCAATGCTGACATTCTTGAATATCTAGGTATTGTTGTCCTTGAGAACTCAGCTGTAGGCTCACAGGTAATGCAAAACCCGTTTCGAATACTTGTTCGCTGATCTGTTGATATAAAGCCATAAATGCAAACAGCACTTGCTCGTCCATTTTCCCATCAGAGCCAGGTGCAACCTCTTCTAACCACTGATGAACATCAAGCGGCTCAGGAGCACAGATCACCGCAAATAAGTAGCCTTGGGTTTGCGACAAGCTAAGCGCATCTTGATGCTGCGCTAAAAACTGACTTAAAAGCTCACTTTGCTGCTTTGAAAACTCAGGTAATTGCATATTATTCGATTAATCCAATTTAAAAGTTAAGCGGATAACGGCCTTCGTTATCAGGACGACCAAGAAACTTAGCTGCATCATGCACTTCTTTTGGTAAGCTTGCTTCAGGTTTAATATAACCAGCTACTTTAAAGTCTAGATTCGCTTTTAGGACTGCATCTGCTTCAAGCCCTAAACGGTTTTCTGGGTCAACAAGCACTGCTACATCACCGGATTTACAGCTTAAACGACCGCTCAGAGGACCAATGCTAAACCAGTTGTTCATTCCTTTAACATCAATGTTCGGGCTCGCGATTTCGCCGCTTAGGCTTTCACAGTAAGGCTCGCCTGAGCTGTACTCATCTAAATCTACAATCACACGACCTTGCGCACTAACCGGCAAAGGAAGTTGTAAACGCTCCATAGCACGCTCAACCGTTAAGCGTAACATCGTCTTTTTCACAGTGATAGCTTGGTTAAAGAGACCATATGAAAAATCAGCATGGCCTGAAATATCCGCTTTATCACGAGGATCCCCAAAGCGTACCGTACCCACTAATTTACCTGTGAACAGTGACCAGCCCGATAACTGCCAACGCACATTATTTAATTGCTCACCATCAAAACGTACCTGCATAATGCGGCCGTCCCATAGCGTGCCACTGGCTTTACCTAATTGTAATTGCTTTGGTAAATGCGGCTTCGCAAAATCAAGTGCAACGGCAGCGGGTGTTTTTACCAGCGTAAACACCAAAAAACACATCACAAACACTGTGATTAATAAAATAACTCTTTTCATCGTTTACTTCTCTAGTACCAAACGACTTACACGCACAAAGCCTGATTTGTCATCTTTACTTAAATCTAAATTCTCGATTAGCACGCCATGTGAATTAACCAGTTCATCAAGCCATTCAACGAGGTTATTAAACTCAACAGAGTCAATGGTTAAACGGAGTGAATTGTCATTTGGCTGCATTTTACTAATGATAATTTGATAACGATTGCGGGTGCTATTAACGATTTGGCTTAAGCTACGGCTGCTCGTATTACGCGCGTTACCACTCGCTTTAAGTTTAACAATACTTTCATCAACCCACGCTAGCAGCTCTTGCTGTTTTATTGTGTCTTGCTCTGCTTTTTCGATAGCAGCGTTAAGTGGACGAAAGACCCCCATAACCAGCACAAAAATAACAAACACACCACCTGCAACCATTACAAGTTGCTGCTCTTGTTCTTTTAACGAGCGCCAATAATTGATTATTTGGTTTTTCATGCCGCACCTCGTAACTTAATTTCACCAACGACAAAATCACCATCATTATTTAGCGAGCCTTGATCTACTGTTAAGCCACGCTGCTCTAAAATTGCTTTTACTTTACTAAATGACTGGAAATCTTTGCCGCGCGCACGAATACGTAATTCGTTACGACCTTGATCATAGCGAAGCGTTTCTGGTGTGAAGTCTTTTACTTCACTAAAAATCGCAACCAGATCGTTAGTCAAATCTAAGAAGCCAGCTGTACTGCCACTTTCTATCAATGCAAGTTCGCTGCGAATTTGGCTACGAATAAGCTGAGGACGCACTTTTTTATTTGGAAAAGCACGCTGATAATTAGCAACCACTTCAGCTTTTGCGGCTTCAAGCTGGTTATTTAACTTATAAAGCTCAAGCGACTTAACACCTACACTGCAAACTAATGCAACACCTGCTGCAATAGCTGCTTTTTGCCAATAGCCCCACCAAATTGCTGATTTCTTCTTAAGCTGATAAACACCTTGGCGAAGGTTGAATTTCACCTCAGGTAACTGCTTAGCAAATAAGGCTAAAGGTAAATCGTATTGCTGCGTTTGAGCACTAAGGTTAACCGTATCAGGAAAAGCCGTTGCAGGGCTAAAGTGTGCAACATCAGGGTTACCTAATGCTGTTAAATAGCCAGCAAGCCAACTTGTCTCTACAGCGGCAATATGCCAGTTACCCTGCTTACATAGCCACTGACCATTAAGCTCAATAGCGCGTAACTGAGTGTTGTCATCGACATCAGGTAACAATAAAGCATCCGGCAGTATTTTATATACTTCGATGCCATGCTCATTAAACTCAGCCAGCCATTGCTCAAACCATTCACGATCGGTCATCGCGATGTTAATCGCGTGCTTCTCATCAATAAGTGTTGGCTCTGCAATAGCTATGAATAAGTCATCAACATCACAGGCTATTTCTTCTTCTAGCATGTAAGGAAGTGCTTGCTCTAACTTGCGGCTCCACTTGGTTGGCAATGCGACCGTTTTTAGTTGTACTTGATCACTTGGTAGTAGTACAACCACTTCCCGTGATTGTGCTCTCTCTGTTAGCTCACCAAGTTGTGTTGCATTGGCAATTTCGCCGCTAGCAATTATTTCTTGTTCTGTTGGTGAGTAAATTAGCCAGTTAAGGCTGTCTTTTAATGTTTGACCCGTACGGATCAACAATATCTCTGTCACTGTACGCCTCCAAATTTTCGCGCCAGTATCGTTACTGTACCATTAGTGGCATGGAGTAAGGTGGTCATCGAAAAACGCAGTTCTGCAAATTCAGCCTGCGTTTGTAGTTTAAAATATTCACTGTTGATACTGAATAGGTCTTCAACGGCTTTCACATTTTGTGCGCCTTGTTGATTAACCTCTTCAAAAAATGCTTCTAAATCACCATAACCATCTTGAGGACGTGATGATAATACCGCTTCAGCGCCTGAAAGACTTAAGCCATCAATAAGCGAGCTTAATATAATGGCACTTTCTACAGGTAATGTATTAACGTTGATTTCTAATAACTCACTACCTGGAATAACACACACAAATGGTAAAAGTTTCTCCATAACGAGTGGGTTAAAGCCTTTTACTAAACGAAGTTCTGAGGTCGAAGCAAAATAGCTATTTGCCGTCATATATGGGTATTGTCGAGATAAGTACTCATCTTCTTCTGCACCTGAGCGATAGGTAATACTATCAGCGTCTAACCAATCAAACACGCTATCGGCCATGGCTTCTTCAGACTCATCTGTTGGTAAGTCTTCAATATTTTCTAATAATGCCAACAATGCCTTATGTGCTGGGTTCGTTTTATTATTTGGATCCGTTTGTTGATCAGGCTTTACATGCAATGCATTTAAATTCAAACATGCTTGTAAGTCTGTAATTGTGCCACTTAAGGTACCATTATCAACAGGGTAAGGGACCCCACCCTGCTGCGCCCAGACCTGCTCTAAATGCGTTTTATCAGGATCATCTTTTTTAGTTTGTTTTAGTGCTTTAATTGCCAGCTCTTCAGCTGCAAAGGCATACCATTTTGCCTGTTGATGGTTTTGAATATTGCTACTACGCTGCACTTGCACCATTAAATTAGCACTCATCTCAACGGCTAACATAGCAGCTAACGCCACAATAAATAGCACAATAACAAGCGCAGCACCTTTAGAACGTTTAGTAGCAATCATAGCTTGCCACCCGTTCCATTATTGCCATTATTTGCTTGGGCTGTTACTTTCCCTTCGCCTGGCACTAAAAACACACGACGAATGGGTTCCTGTTCTATTTTTTGAATAGTGACTGCCACCGCTTTTGGCAGTGCTTTAATTTGCCACTGTTCTTGCCATTCGTCTTTATCATCTAAAAATTCAAATTTAAGGTCTTCAATGTCTTCTAAAATGACTTGTGAACGCGGTTCCATGTTATCTAGTTGATCAACATACACCCGATACACTCGCTCAAGCTTGTCATCGATAACGCGATAACCAACCGCTTGCAGTTCAGAACGCGGCAGTAAGTTAATTGGGTTAACCCAACCATCACGAACAAAACCAATGCCATCGTATTGACTATCAAGAACATAACGACCAGCTAACACATACGTGTCTTGAAAATCACCGGCTTCGTTTCGCACCTGACGTTTAGTCATTTGACTAAAATCTTGGTCCATCAAACGAAATAAGGTTTGAAAGCCATTTAACTCAGCAATTGTCTCGTCTGAGGCTTCTTTTGCTTTTGTTGTCGAATCCAGTATTTGATGGGTCGATAACACCACAAAGGCTAAGATGCCCATGGCGACAATCACTTCAAGTAAGGTAAAACCGCGTTGCTTCACTACTTATCACCTTTATTCAAATAAGTAGAAAGCTCATAAACTGGGTATTCAAGCTTTTCATCGGCGAACACGTTAATGGTGACCTTTACAAAGGTTTTATCAGCAGTAGGGACCACGTCCTGACGCCAATACCATTCAAAACCAGCGAGCGTTTCAGTACCTTTAACGCCATTTTTGCCTGTCCATTTATCGCCTTTGGCGCGTTGCTCAACCATTACGTTCTCAGCAACCCAAGAAGCATAAGTTTGCTCTTCAATCGACGAAAGATGATTAATATGCTCACCGGTTGCCTGCATTGCGGCAATACCGGCCATTGCACAAATAGCTAGTGCAACCATCACTTCAAGTAAGGTAAAACCTGCTGACTTATTCATTATTCAGGCTCCATACGAAACTTTACCGGGGCCATAAATTCGCCTTCGATAAAATACTGAGGTTCACGCTCTTCTTTAAGCTCGTAAACCAATTGAAACGCACTGACTTCGCCAGAAGATAAAATAAGTACCTGCGGTATTTTGAGCTTTTGAAGCTCAAGTAGGCTGTCTTCGTCACCACCGCTCATTAATTCGCGCCAGTTTGACTGCTCTAGTAAGTTATCTTGTGCCCAGGCTAAATCATCAAGGTTAAGAGTGAGCTTAAAGCGCTCATCAACCTTAATCGGGGCAAACAGTTTTTCACGGTCAAACGTAACCCACTTATCACCGTCAAAAACTAAAAATTCAAATGTATCTTGGTCAAGATGAAAACCCAGCTCAACCTGATTTAAAATCGCAAACTCAGACGCCATATTAATCGTAGTATGTAATCTGAGCGCTTGTTTTTCGAGTTCTTCTTCAGCACCACCATCAAAACTGTAGGCAACCATTTTGGTGACAAAACCAATCACCACGAGCACCATTAATATTTCGATGAGGCTAAACCCTTTCGCGTGCTTAGCACGGCCAGCCAAACGCAAACGACCAAGGCTTACCATAATAGTAAGCCTTGCTGTGTATAAGCTTTGTTCAGTTGGCTGAATTTAGGCATTATTACTTTTCTTCATCCCAGTTACCGATGTCATCATCAGTACCTGCTTCACCATCAGGACCCATTGAGAAGATATCAATTTTACCGACTTCTCCTGGGCTGATTAGCTGGTAAGGGTTACCCCATGGATCTTCTGGTAATTTCTCAAGGAAACCGCCATCTGGAAAACGTCTTGGAATTGGCTCAATACTTGTTTTATTTACTAGCGCTTCTAAGCCTTGCTCTGTGGTTGGATACGCTTTGTTTTTAAGCTTGTATAAGCTTAACGCATCTTCAATTTGTTGAATATCTAGGTGTGCTTTATCGATTGCAGCTTCTTCTTGCTGACCCATGATATTTGGCGCCACAATTGACATGATCATACCGATGATAACCAGTACTACCATGACTTCTAGTAATGAGAAACCTGACTGTTTGTTCACAAAAATACCTCTAACTTTCTTCAAAAATTTATTATAGAGCGGCAGTGTTAGCTGCTAATTGCTCTAGTGTTCCCTAATTTAAAGACCTACAGCCTTATTCATTGCCATAATCGGCTGTAGTATTGCCATAACAATAAACAATACAATTACCGCCATTGAAGCAATCATCGCAGGCTCTAATAGTTTCAGAGACACGTTTACCATGCTCTCAAACTCACGATCTTGGTTATTTGCAGCACGCTCAAGCATTTGCTCAAGTTCACCTGATTTTTCACCACTGGCTATCATGTGCAGCATCATAGGTGGGAAAAGTTTGGTTTGCTGAAGTGAAGCACGAAGACTCGCCCCTTCACTCACACGTGTTGCAGCATCTTGAACTGACTTTTTCATTTTTTCGTTAGCCAGTACACCACCTGAGATACGCATCCCTTCAAGTAGCGGCACTGAGCTTGACGATAAAATACTTAAAGTTCGAGCAAAACGCGCCGTATTAACACCGCGTGCTACCTTACCAATGCCCGGTAAATACAGCACTTTTTCGTCATACCAGTAACGAATATGCGGCTGCTTAAGCGCTTGCTTAATGGCCACAGCTAACACAGTTATAATGACTAAACTAATAAACCAGTAGTTTTGCACAAAATTACTGGCGGCCATTACCCATTCGGTAGTCCAGGGTAATACTTGTTTTGATTTTTCGAAGGTCTTCAAGATTTTTGGTACCACAGTACCTAACAATACAGAGACAATCGCAATAGCAAATACCACAAGAATAGTTGGATAAACCATCGCCTGTGTAATTTGACTACGCATATGCTGACGTTGTTCCGTGTAATCAGCCAAACGATTTAAAACTTGGTCTAGGTGACCTGATTTTTCACCGGCTGCCACCATGGCACGATACAAATCATCAAATACATGCGGAAATTCACTCATGCCATCTGCTAAGGTATAACCTTCAACAACCTTTGAGCGCACGGCCATTAGCATGCGCTTTAAACGCGGCTTTTCACACTGCTCAGCCACCGCCATGACAGCCCCTTCAACAGGTAATGCTGACTGGATTAAAGTTGCGAGCTGGCGAGTGATTAATGCTAAATCTGAAGTCGAAATTTTTGGTTTAAAGAAGCTACCAAATAGAGAGCCCTTTGCCCCAGTCGCTTGCTTTTCACCTTCTGCAGCAGCAACGACTTCTAAAGGCATTAAACCTTGATCGCGCAAGGTTTGGCGGATTTGCTTTACCGTATCAGCTTCAAGAATGCCTTTTTTCTCTTTACCTCTGCCATCGAGGGCACGGTATTCAAATGCTGCCATAATTAACCTTCCTCACGTGTTACACGCAGGACTTCTTCTAAGGTAGTGCGACCTGCAAGTACGCGATTACAGCCATCTTGACGAATACTTGGGCTATGTTTGCGAATGTATTTTTCAACACTTTGTTCGCCTTTACCGCTGTGGATCATTTCGCGAATTGTTTCATCAACAACCAGCAATTCATGAATACCAGTACGACCGCGATAACCATTAAAGTTACACTCTTCACAACCAACTGCACGATAAATTGTTGGCGGCTCAGCAGGATTAACACCTAATAACTGGCACTCGCGCTCATCAGCAATGTGACCTTCTTTACAGCTATTACATAAAGTACGTACAAGACGTTGTGACAATACACCGAGTAACGATGATGACAGTAAGAAAGGCTCCACGCCCATGTCTTCCATACGCGTGATAGCACCAGCAGCTGTATTAGTATGCAGTGTTGACATAACCAAGTGACCGGTTAATGACGCTTGCACACCAATTTGTGCCGTTTCAAGGTCACGGATCTCACCAACCATTACTACATCAGGATCTTGACGAAGGATGGCACGTAAGCCTCGGGCAAAGGTCATATCTACCTTGGTATTAACCTGAGTTTGACCAATACCTGGGATCTCGTACTCGATTGGATCTTCAACAGTAAGAATATTGCGGTCTCGTGAGTTGATTTGGCTCATCCCCGCATATAAGGTGGTACTTTTACCAGAACCCGTAGGACCGGTTACTAAGATAATACCGTGCGGCTTACTGATTAAATCAGCAAACAATTCACGGTTACGCTCAGTCATACCTAAATCTTCTAGGTTTAGGCGGGCGTTGTTTTTATCAAGTAGACGCAATACAACACGCTCACCAAAACTTGATGGCATTGTCGATACACGCACATCAACAGCACGACCAGCAATACGTAAACTAATACGACCATCTTGCGGAATACGTTTTTCAGCAATATCTAGCTTTGCCATAACCTTAATACGCGACACCAGCAGTGAAGCGAGTTTACGGTTCGGCTTTAACACTTCTTTTAATACACCATCAACCCTAAAGCGAATTACCAGCTCTTGCTCAAAGGTTTCGATATGAATATCTGAAGCACCTTCTTTGATTGCTTCGCTGAGCATTGCGTTGATCAGTTTGATGATTGGTGCATCGTCATCACCAGCTAGTAGATCTTCAGTTTGCGGTAATTCATCTGCAAGCGAGAATAAATCAACCTCGTTACCGATATCTTCCATCATTTGCTGTGTTTCAGAGCTATCACGCTGATAAGAAGCCTCAAGCAACAGCTCAAATTTGTCATCAGGTAATTGTTCTAGCGAAAAACCATGACCCGCAATACGGCGTACTTCAAGTAAAGCATCAACATCTAACTCACCGCGGTAATACACAGTCCAGTTATCCTGATCTTTACTCAATAATACGCCTGTACGACGCGCGTACGAGAATGGCAAACGCTTGGTTGGCAAACTAACAAGATCATCACTTGTTAGCAGCTCATCATGACTTGCCGGCGCTTCTGACGCTAACTCATCATTGATTTCTGTAATTGCATTAGTCATCGTTGCGCTCATTCGCGTTTTGTTGTTTTAGGTACTCTTCGTACGTTGGCGGTAATATCAAAGCATCATTCCATTCAGGAAGAATTGGTGCATCCGTCAACGGCATTAAATCAATACCATCTTCTTTTTGTTTGTGTTGTTCGCCACGAATAAAGTTATATTTCGAGTGGCTCAATTTATTCATGCTGATGCCATCGCGAACAATCGTAGGACGAATAAATACAATTAGGTTACGCTTACGCTTACTCGTGCTGGTTGAGCGGAATAAATGACCAAGTACCGGAATATCACCTAATAATGGTACTTTAGAGACACTTTCTTGCACGTCTTCATCAATCAAGCCGCCAAGTACAACCATGCCGCCATCATCAGCCATAACCGTGGTTTTAATAGCACGTTTGTTTACTGAAATATCAACCGCAGTCGCACCACTTACACTTGAAACCTCTTGCTCAATAGTTAATTGAACTGCTGAGCCATCATTGATCTGTGGTGTTACTTTCAGTTTCACACCCACTTCTTGACGTTCAACTGTTTGGAATGGGTTAGCGTTATTTGAGCCTGTTTGCGAACCTGTGATAATAGGTACTTCTTGACCAACAATCATTGACGCTTCTTCGTTATCCATGGTCGTTACAGACGGCGTAGCAAGAATATTAGAGTTAGTGTCCGTTGAAACAGCTTGGATAATTGCACCCCAGTCATTTTTAACAATACCCATTGCTAGACCATTAATACCACCAAGTAGTGAAGCAAGTGCTGTTAAGTCACCTTCTTGTGTTTCAGAGGTACTTGTCACAGTGCCAGTTTCAGTGCCAACAACCGTGCCTTCAATCGTTTTATCACGCGCTTGTTCAGCAGCAACAGCTAACGAACCAACAGGTACTGTGGTGCCATTGTTGAACTGCATCATTCCGCCTTGCTCTGAAATCCACTGTAAGCCTAAGTTGATACCATCGGCTTCTAACACCTCAACGATAATAGCTTCAACTAAAACCTGAGCACGACGAACATCAAGACGTTCAATAACTTGCTCAAGCGAACGCATGGTGTCAGGCTGTGCAGTGATTACGAGTGAGTTTGAATCTGGGTGTGCTTCAATGCTTGTTTCGTTTTGATTACGTGAGCGAGTTTTTGTTGCACCGCCTTGCGCGTCTTCTGCTAATGTCTTGCTTACGCCCTGCAATACTTTTACAAGGTCTTCTGCTTTGGCGTAATTAAGATAGATAACCTTAGTATTACCTTGGTTTTCTAGCTCACCATCTAAACGGCTAATCAATTCAACAGCACGTGTACGCGCTTGTGCTTCACCACTGACAATCACACTGTTAGTACGACCATCAGCAACAACTTTAGGGATTAAAAACTCAGGAACACTCCCTTTGCCACCATCTTTGTAAATATTCTCAACAACAGACACTACATCGTCAGCGGTAGCAAATTTAAGTTTTACGATATCAACACGCTTATCACCGGCTTGGTCAACCGAACGAATGATTTCAACTAAACGGTTAACTGACGCGGCATGACCGGTCAACATCATCACGTTTGCTGCATTGAAGTTAGCAACGTGGCCGCCATCTTTTTGATCACTAAATTGACGAACTAGAGGGCCAAGCTCTTGTACGCTTACATTTTTAACACGTACAACACGTGTCACCATCATATCGCCACTGGCTTGGTTATCTTCAGTGATCAGCGGTACGTTCGACTTTTTAGCGTCAGAACTTTTTTCAATTTTGATAATACCGTTATCCATCTCTACAGCTGAATAACCATAAACCTCAAGTACATTTAAAAAGAACTGGTAATAAAGCTTCTCGTCCATTAGCTCGTAACTGCGCACATTGACTTTGCCGCGCACATTCGGGTCAATAATGACGGTTTTATTTAAATTTTTACCAACGATATTAATAAATTCATTAATATCAGTGCCTTTAAAATTAGCCGCATACTCAACAGCAGATACTGAAAGCGATAATCCTGTTAATAAAAAAAGCGCTGCATATTTAGCTAACCCTTTTTTGATTTTTGTGAGGTGTAGCGCGTGAACCATTCTATAAAAACTCCAAAGCTAGTTATTGCAGGCTAAATTGCACATCAATTTGCTCACCATCGCGTTCGATAGTGATACTTGCGTCAGTACTATTTCGTAATTCGTTTATTGCTGACATTGCCTGTTTTAAATCATTTAATTGATAGCCATTAATCGCAATAGCTAAATCATTGTTCATTAATCCCATCTGCTTGAATAAAGCAGGATCTTTACCTGGGCTTAAGCGATAACCCACTAACTCGCCATCAACCATCGCTTGAGAGACGCGAATGTAGTCAAATAGTTTACCGGGATCGTCTAATACTTCTTCACGCGTTTCGATAAGAGCTTCTTTTACATCTTCATCTTCAGTCGCATTTATTTCATTATTTTCGACAAGCTGAGGGCCTGCGGTTAATTCTGACTCTTTGCGCTCCGCCAATACAGGCATAGAGACTTTTTTAGTAAAGTCGAGGCCATCCAGCATTAAAGTTTCAAAGCGGCCGCTTACATCTAAAATTACTCGGTCAGGTAATACTTGAGCAAGCTTGGCACGAGTGCCTTTAATTGCATCATCGACAACATAGGTTTCTTGCTTGCCTTGAGATTCAATAATAGCAAGACCCGCTTGATCATTTTGGCTGACCGCAACAATACCAGTTAGGTTAATACTTAGACGTGTTTCAGGGGCGTTGTTAATGACTTGATTTTGTTTCGCGGCAGGTTTTTTAGTTTCGACAACAACTTTGCCGAATAGATTTTGTTCAATAATTTGGCGAGAGCTGACTGTCTCAACTCGTTTAGCCATGCTGTTAACACCGGTTACTGGCAGTGCTCTTGTATCGGGTTCTGGCCACACAAGCCAAAACAGCTTAGATGACAAAAAAGCAATGTAAACAACAACTAACAGCACTACAAATGCACTTAGCTTGGCATGAGGTAAGCCGTTTAAAAACTGTTTAACTTGTTGTAAGTGTTGATCCATAAACTCTATTTCTTATTTTAATTTACTGCTTGATAGCTGGCCTATAGTACCTTTTCATTTTTCATTCAACAAGCGCACGTATATTAAACTTTGTAAACAAGGTAATTTCGACAAACAGGGGCTGCAAGGAATAACTATGACTATTTCTTTGTGATTAAGTTTCATGGTAAATTTTGCCTACATATAAGCAGCTTTAAAAGAGCACAATTGTGTCAAAAGGTAACACTCAAAAGTCGCAAGACAAACAAGACGAATTAAGCGTGCGCCTTGATAAATGGTTATGGGCTGCCCGCTTTTATAAAACCCGCTCAATAGCACGAGACATGGTGCAAGGCGGCAAAGTACATTATAATGGACAACGTACCAAGCCCAGCAAAATTGTCGAAGTAGGTGCAGTGGTAAAACTGCTACAAGGGGTCGACGAAAAGGTTGTGACAATCGAAAAGATCCTTGAAAAACGTCAAGGTGCCCCCATTGCACAAACCTTATATCAAGAAACTCAAGCTAGTATTGAAAAACGCGAAGCAAATGCTATCGCCCGTAAGAACAACAGCTTCTTTGCTCCACATCCTGATCGTAAACCAGATAAGAAGCAAAGACGTGAACTGTTAAAAATGAAATCAAGTTAGGTAATGCAACTCATGCAACAAGATTTACTTCATCGTTATATATTTGATCAGCTCGATGTACGTGGCGAACTCGTACAAATTGAAAACACTTATCAAGAGATGATCGCAAACCATAATTACCCAGCACCTGTGCAAACCTTATTAGGTGAACTACTTGTTGCTACCTGCTTATTAACAGCTACTTTAAAGTTTGAAGGCGAAATTGCCGTTCAACTACAAGGCGACGGCCCTGTTAAATATGCGGTAATTAATGGTGACGATAAACAAAACATGCGAGGCATCGCACGTCTACAAGGTGAAGTAACCGGTAGCTCAATAAAAGACTTAATTGGTAATGGCTATATGGTTATTACAATTACGCCAACAAAAGGTGAGCGATACCAAGGTATTGTACCGTTAGAGCACGATAGCTTAGATAAATGCCTTGAAAACTATTTTGAGCAATCGGAACAGTTAAAAACACGTCTTTGGTTTGCGACTGAAGTAACAGCAGACACAGCCAAAGCTGCAGGCTTATTCTTGCAAGTATTACCTGTAAATAAAGACAAATCAGTTGAAGACTTCACTCACCTTGAAGCGATCAGTAACACGATTAAAGATGAAGAGTTACTAGGTTTAGATGCCAATACTGTGCTGACTCGACTTTACCATGAAGATAATCCTCAGTTATTCGAACCACAGTCTATTAGCTTCCGTTGTGGCTGTAGCAGAGACAAAACAATTGCTGCATTAGTAAATGTAGGTCAAGACGAATTACTTGCCGACGTGCAAGCAAATGGTGAAGTAAAAATTAGCTGTCATTATTGCTTAAAAGAATACATCTTTAACGAGCAAGATATTAAAGCCATATTTAATTAATACACCATAATAAAT
>NZ_JAKEVM010000011.1 GCF_022398475.1 Pseudoalteromonas shioyasakiensis
AAACAGTAATTTATATTGAATACTGTCCAATCATAAAAAAAGCCTAAACAATTTGTTTAGGCTTTTTTGTGAATTCAGTTTCACCAATTATACCAGTTAGCTAAGCATATACATCAACGCCAATAAGGCTTTGCACTTCGGCTCGGCGTTCTAAGTTAGCAAATTCCGTATAGGTTGAAATAGCACGACTGGTTTTTGGGTTGCTTGGTTTGTCATAAATTGTTTGCTGATAGTTTAGCGACTCAGCTTTAAATTCATCAGCAATAGCAACAGCTTGAGGGCTTGATTTAACATACTCTGTTGACGATTTTTGCTCAGCCGTTTGGTCTGATATCGCTTTGGGCTTATCAGTAACGGTATTTTTACGGCTATATTGACCGGGAATGTCACCGGTATAAAAGCCTGAGCCAATAGGTAAAGTCAAACTCGTAATTCCACATCAAACATGACTAAATTATGTGCCATAACTGACGGGCACGCAAGTCCCGTTATTCTTTCAGTTACTCTCGGCCTGGTAGCTTTTTCCAAGTCACTGTATCACGAACATATTTAGGCTGTGCATTGGCTGCAGTCACCGTTTCACCGTTAGCGAATGCAGTGGCAACCGAGGCCAGCATGTACTTCGCATCAGGCAGTAAAATGTTTTCATTTAAGCTTACATTTGCCAAATCTGTGACAAGTGCAGGATAGGTCTGCCAACCCGTACCCACCGCTGCCGCTGTTGTTTCAGGTAACGTTAGCAACTCAGGTTTAATGACTTGCTCTTCATCAACTAGTGTCATTAAGCCATTATCATCAGCTTTATAATGAGCGTAATAAATCTCACCCATACGTGCATCAATCGCAGAAAACACATCGTTAGCTTGGTCTTGCTCAAACGCTTGTTGCGCCATCATCTGCAATGTTGATACGCCAACCAAAGGTAAGCGTGCGGCATACGCTAAACCTTGAGCAATCGCAACACTAATACGCACGCCAGTAAAGCTACCCGGTCCTTGACCAAAGCCAATCACATCTAAGTCGGCTAGTTTACATTGTGCCTTTGCGAGTAACTCATCAATTAAAGGCAAAATCTTTTGGCTGTGCTGCTGAGGGCACTCTTCAAAATGATGAAATGTTTGCCCTTGATAATGTAGCACCAGCGATAAAGCTTCTGTTGATGCATCTAAGGCAAGAATATTGTGTTTAATCATCTAAGTTACTCTAATTGATCTGTTCTAAAAACGCGTTTGCCATTGCTAAGTCGCGCGTGCGGCGCATAGGTGGCAAACTTTTTAAAAATACTTGGCCGTAATGGCGTGTTACTAGGCGGTTATCGCAAATAACCAACACACCTTTATCTTTACTATCGCGAATAAGTCGCCCTACCCCTTGCTTTAATGCAATGACCGCTTGAGGTAATTGAATATGGGCAAATGGGTCTTTACCTTGCAGCTGGCAATCTTGCATTTTTGCTTGCAATAATGGGTCATCAGGTGCGGCAAACGGCAATTTATCAATGATAACACAACTTAATGTGCTGCCTCTAACATCTACGCCTTCCCAAAATGAGGCTGTGCCGAGTAAAACGGCATTACCATGACGGGTAAACTTCTCAAGGATAATGCGTTTAGACATTTGTCCTTGCATATAAACCGGATAATCCATTTGTGTGGTTAAACCTTCAGCCACTAAGTGCATCATACGATAGCTAGTAAAGAGCACGAAGCAGCGACCTTTTGCTGATTTAATCAACTCAAGGGTCAGCTTGATAATTGCATGGGGCATATTATTCGCATGAGACTCAGGTAAGTAGCGCGGTAAGCAAAGTAGCGCTTGTTGTTGGTAATCAAACGGACTTTCAACAATCATGCTTTGCGTTGGTTTTAAACCAAGGCTAGCGTTAAAGTGTTCTAATTCGTTATCGACCGATAGAGTCGCCGATGTAAACACAAAGCCTGCTCCTGTGTCTTTCATCATTTGTGCGAATTTAGCCGATACATTGAGTGGTGTAATGTTTACCGTTAGGTATCGGCGAGTGGTTTCGTACCAATAACTATAGCCCGTTTGGGCTGTATCAAATACCCGCTCTAACTGACCTTTAAAGGCCAGCGTACGCTCAAACGGATGCTCTATTTTTTCGCTACGATCCAAGCATAACTTTAATACTTGGTATAAAAAGTCGAGGTCGCTAATGACCCGGTGCAGTGCTGCACAAATATCTTTATCAGCCAGCTTTTCACGCCAATCACCACGGCTACCATCAACCCCAAACTGCAAGCGTAAATCTGCCACGCTAGTTTCTAACTTGTTGAGAGTTTTGCCTAATTGCAGCATGTCAGGGATATCGGCACGGTAAATTGCTCGTAAGTCATTAATTAAATCCACCAGCTTTTTGGTGCTAACACTTTCACCAAAATAGTCACTGGCAATTTCACTGAGCTGATGAGCCTCATCAAAAATATAGGCGTCTGCCGTAGGCATTAATTCAGCAAAACCTGTGTCTTTTACAGCCATATCTGCAAAGAATAAATGATGGTTGATCACCACCACGTCAGCTTCCATGGCATTTAAGCGGGCTTTACGAATGTAGCAATCTTGAAAATCGGGGCACTCTTTACCCAAACAGTTATCTGCGGTTGAGCTAACATAAGGCAGTACTTTGGCGTCTTCTTCTATGCCAATACAATCTGCTAAATCGCCTGAACGGGTTTCACTTGCAAACTTTGCCACCATCGCGAGTTGATGCATTACATCAGGATCATCTGTTGGTACATGCGCAACATGCTGACTTAAGCGATAGGTACACAAATAATTCGCACGGCCTTTTAAAAGGGCAACTTTTTTAGTGGCGCTTAGTGCTTTGACTAAGTTGGGTAAATCCCGATGAAACAACTGCTCTTGTAGTGCTTTTGAACCCGTTGAGATGATGGTTTTGCCTTTTGATTTTAACGCAGGCGCTAAGTAAGCGTAGGTTTTACCCGTGCCTGTGCCCGCCTCAACCACTAATTGGTGACGTTTTTTTAAGGCATCATCAACTGCAACAGCCATGTCAATTTGTGGCTGCCGAGGAGTATATCCATCAAGAGAAAGTGCAAGGGGGCCAGTGGCACTGAAAAGTTGTTTGATAAACTTCGCCAATAGATTAAAAGTGATGGGCAGATTTTACGTAACTGACTTGCCAAGGGCAAGACTAAATGAGGAAGCAAGGCTTCCTCATGGTTAAAAGTATGATTGGGTTTAAATCATTGTCCTTGAATCGTTAATGTAACGCCCGATGCAGCTCGGTAACCTTGTAAATCTATGTACCAAGTGCCAGCTTGTGGGTTATCAAATTGACAACTTTCTTCGTTACCATTTTTGTACGGCCGACATAGATAATTTGAACTTGTTGACGCTGAGCCATAGTTAACATACAAATCTGCATCGCCACTACCGCCAGTAATCGTCACCGTTAAATTACTAAGGCCTGCTGGAATTTGTTGAGTAAAGCGCTGCCAACTTCCGGTAGCCACACTCACGTTTGTCTCAGTTCGGTCAACGTTTTCGCCGCCACCTGAGGTGCTATAACTTCCCGTGAGTGACACATTCGAAATCTCATTCCACGCTTCAACCATGACATGATACTTGCCAGTTTGAACTGACGACATCACACAACTTTCATTACTTGTAGAGGTTGTACTTTTACAATCAAAGTCCTGTAAGGTCGGCTTAGCGCCAAATTTAACGTATAAATCAGCATCGCCCGAGCCGCCCTCTGTTACAAACTCAAGGTTACTGCTCATTGCGGGTACATCAAGTGTAAAGAGTAACTGATCTTTTGCTGCGCCCGACAAACCTGTTTTAGCTACGCCATTTTCAAGCTGATTAGTCGGCTCAGTTACAACATCACCAGCGTTCTTTGCCATTTCAGCAACATAGCTCACTGCCAATTTTGCAAATTTACTGGCGTGAGCCGCATCAAATTGGGCATCATTTGATGTGTGGATCAATGGGTTAATATCACTCATTGTTGATTCAAATGGCATTGAGGCGGCAAACCCTTGTTGATACCAAGAGGCATGATCTGAGCAGCCATAACCACATTGATCAAAGCCATAGCTCACTGTGGGCTGGTAAGCATCGAGCAACTGCGATAAATACTGATTTTGCGATGAGTTAGTGTAGTCGGTCATCATCACAATATCTGTGTTGCTGCCGTTATTGCCAGTCATATCAAACTGCACCATACCTACAACATTCTTACCCTGAGTTTTATAACTCTGAGCAATATCTTTTGAGCCCCTAAGACCCACTTCTTCAGCGGCAAACCCCATAATTTGCATGGTTCGCTGAGGTTGGTAGTTATTTTCCACAATTGCTTTAAGGGTTTGTGTGAGCACTGCAATACCAGAGGCATTATCATCTGCACCAGGAGCACGACCATTACTTGGATTAGACTGATTGATTGAGTCTAAATGACCACCAATAACGACGATTTCATCTGCTTTTTCTGCACCAGGAATGGTCACAATAACTGATGATTGCGAAAAACTATGGTTAAAATACTCAACGCTTATATCACTGCGGCTACTGGCTATTTGCTGCCAATGGCTCTTTAACCAATCGGCTGCATCAACACCACTTTGCACTGAATAATATCGGTTATGAAAGTTCATCATGCTATTAACCGTATCGCTCAGTTCGCTACTATCAATCGATGATATTAGTGCGTTAACTGTCGTGGCATTATCAATACTGTAGTTTACTAGGCTCGCATTCATAGCTGTCTGAGCTACAGCATTTAATTGCTGAGTATAGAGCTCGGCATCTGCTAATGAGTCATGGGCTACAAAACCACCGCAGCGATGATAGTTATCGTGCATAAACTCACTTAATCCAGCGATATCCTGCTTGTTAACGCGCATAAAATTAACTTGATTCAAAGCCGATTTTTGCATCGCAAAATTGCTGTTTTGTTTACGTTTACTCAGTGTATCTTGTTGAAAGTGCTCTGCAGCAAGGGCATCAATGGTGACCCAAATTGTTTCGTCTTGCGCTGCATAACTTAGTTGGCTCAGTGACAGTGTGGCAAAGCCCATTAAGCACTGTGTTAGACGGGTTGTCATAATCAATCCTTTTATGATTTGCATTTTAATGAAAATAAAAAAAGGGAGCCGAAGCTCCCTAAAAGGGTGGCTAGTTAGCCGAAATGGTGAGTGTTACACCACTTGCAGCGCGATAGCCGCGAAGGTCGATATACCAAGTACCCGCTTGTGGGTTTGTAAATGTACAGGTTTCGCTATTGCCGTTTTTATAAGGACGGCAGTCATAACTAGATGTTGTCGATTGTGAACCAAAGTTCACATACAAGTCAGCATCACCAGAGCCACCAGAAATAGTCACATCAAGTGACGAATAACCCGCATCTAGGTCTTGCGTGAAGCGAGTCCAGCTATTTGTGCCAACACTTAAGTTAGACTCAGTACGGTTTATCGGTGTTACACCACCACCGCTGCCCGAATCAAAGCTACCTGTAAGTGATACACCTGAAATTTGATTCCACGCTTCTACCATTACGTAGTAAGTACCCGCTTGTACATTACTTATAGCGCAGCTTTCTGTGCTAGTAGATGAAGTGCTTTTACAATCAAAGTTGCTCAGTGTTGGTTTTGCGCCATACATAACGTAAAGATCTGCATCACCACTTCCACCAGTTGTATTGAATTGTAAATTCGTTGCGTCTGCTGGCACCTCAAGAGTAAAGAACATTTGATCTTTAGCAGCGCCACTGATCCCTGTGCGTGCAACGCCATTGGTTAGCTCTTCATCACCGCCCGGAGGTGGCTCAGTTGTGCCACAGCTACTACCCGCACTTAAGCTTGAAGTCACACCAACCGCCGCAAGTGCAGCTTGAACATCTGCTGGGTCATAGCTTAAATCACAGGCCGCATCCATCACGCCGTTACCTGCTAAATCCCAGTTTGTGCTGGCTGTCCAGTAAAGTTGGTTAGCGCGTGCCATCACAACAAACGCCTTTTGCGTATCCCAACCTGGTGTGGTTGCAAGGTTATAAAATGCCTTGTTGAATACACCTGAGCTGTAGTGAACATCCATACCAGAGTAGTAATTGTTTTGATGGTCAATTGAGCTTCCATCTTGGGTTGGGTTATTCATGTAACGTAGTGCACCGTTACCTTTAAAGATTTCCTGACCCACTAACCAGTCGTTTGAGCCTTTCATGTAAAACTCAGCCGCTTCACCTGCCATATCAGAGAACGCTTCGTTCAAACCACCTGATTTACCAGAATAAACAAGGCCTGAGTTTTGTTCGGTAAAACCATGGCTTACTTCATGCGCCGATACATCAAGACTTACCAGTGGATAGAAGGTATTTTGACCATCACCAAAGGTCATGGCACTGCCATCCCAAAACGCATTTTCATAGTTATTGCCGTAATGAACGCGCATTTTCAATTGGAAAGTTAATGGCGCAGTGCCGACCCAATCGTTATACATATTAAAAATGACGTTACCGAAATAATGCGCATCATTTAAAGGCGAGTACGCACCGTTAATTTCTTTAAAGGTATTTTCTGGGCATGTAAACGAATACGCTGTTGAACCACTTGTACCGCCATTTAAGTTAATGGTTCTTACATTTGCGTTATTCATCGTACAGGTGCTGCCAGACTGAGTAACATCTAGACTATCAAAGTCAGTACCGTAGATGTATTTACCGGTTTTTAAGTTACCACCAGGGCCTGTTGCACTAGCATGTTGTAAGTTATCGAAGCTAAATAAAACTTCACCGCTGTTAGCATCAATAATTTGATACGGACGAGATGGGTTGTCGCCATACGTCACATAAGATACTTCATACACTAGGTGTGCAACACTGTCCTCATCTAGCCAAATAGCCAAACGTGATTGTTCATTATGTTTTTTTAACCCAACTGATTTAATTGCAGCAGGTGAGTTAGCAAGGCCTTTTGCCATTGCTTTTTTCTTGTTTAGTGCCGGAGACACTGAGTCGATGTCGGCGGCAATGTCATACACCGCTGCACCATGTGCGCGCTTTAATTGGCCATTTCCATCAAATGTAAGGCTAACCGTATCGCCGATAACAGGTAGACCTTGATACATCTGCTGATAACGACGCGTGGTGTTGCCGTTACTGGTTTTGATTTCTTTTAATACAACTAAATCATTCCCTGCACCTAAACCAACTAACTGATTTGGATTTGCACTCAATACAGATGATGCATTGGTTTGCAAAGCTTGGTTAATCCCTGTTTGTTCGTTTAGGTATTTCTTGTTCGCAGCTACTGCACTTGTTGCTTGAGTCAAAGCAAAAGCAGCAAGAGTTGCTAATGTGATTTTAGATAAATTCACGTTTACGCTCCGTTAGATTGTTATGTATTTAATATTTTCCTAGTAACCGGACTGCACTGTTCCCGATTAGTGACCAGCCTAGATTGAATGGAGCGAAATTGAAAATGAAACAAAAAATTTACAAATAAAGTATTAGCTCTAAATTGAAAAGTCATAAATAACAGCAGGATAGGAATTGAAAGGTTTATTAAATGTTAATAGATGCATTTAAAGTGTAAAATTATTGATACAAAATAATAACATTTATTAAACATTTGTACCTTTTATTTGTTTTTATTTTGCTCATCTCATTATTTGTGATTCACAGCTAAAAGGATTAGATATCCATAAAAAAGTCTGGGTACATAACTTGCAGCAATGCCAAGTATCTAGGATTTAAGGACTAAGCATGATTACTGATCTGATACAAAACGAATGGCTAAATGAGCCATGGCTGGTCGTCATTGGTGGTACTGTATTAGCCGCCACAGCTTTGTTTTTATTAAAGTTTGTAATCATCTATTGCTTAAAGAAATGGACCCAACGAACCGACTTTGTTTTCGACTCATTACTGGTTGACTCACTGTCTACACCATTAACCTTATGCACAATGATGGTGCTTGTGATCATTTTTGGTCAGTTATTAAACACCACCGGCTTTATGGCTGAGCACCCCTTACCTATTGCGGCCACCGCTAAAGCCATTTGTATTTTTGCCTTAGTGTTATTTTTAGACCATTTCTTATTTGGCACCGTTGATTATTACAGCGCCCGCTCTGTAGTGGTTTCGAATAGTCATAGCATCATTAAAGGCTTGATCCGCTGCGCAATTGTGTGTGTTGGCTTATTGGTGTTATTAGGCACGTTGGGTATATCAATCACTCCGATTATTGCCTCTTTGGGCATTACCTCTCTTGCCGTCGCTTTGGCTTTACAACCGACACTCGAAAACTTCTTCTCTGGCGTTCAGTTGGTGATTGATAAACCTATTCGGGTCGGCGACTTTATAGAGCTTGAAAGTGGCGATCAAGGCTTTGTTGAGAAAATTGGTTGGCGCTCAACCTGGGTAAAAATGTTGCCAAATAACATGATAGTCATCCCCAATAGTCAGCTGTCTAAATCGCGCATCATTAACTATTTTTACCCAGAAAAAGAGCTCAGCGTCCCCGTCGAAGTGGGTGTTCATTATGGCTCCGACCTTGAAAAAGTTGAGCAGGTTACGTTGGATGTAGCAAGGCAGATATTAAAAAGCCATAAATGGGGCATCGATGATTACGAAACCTTTGTGGTCTTTCATACATTTGATCAATCAAGCATCAATTTTACGGTGATGTTAAGAGCAAAAGAGTACTTTAACCGCTTTTGGGTAAAATCAGCTTTTATTAAAGCATTACACCAACGTTACGCAGAAGAAGGAATTGTTATTCCTTACCCAATCAGAGCTATTAATACCAGCCAAGAATCAGCCCAGTTTAAACAGGCTGATTGACCTAACTGAGGTTATCACTATTGCGCTTTTATCAGGTTTATTTTGTCTCTTTTGAGACATTATTAACAGCGATTATACATATGCAATCAGCACCTTGAATTTTTACTCTAAAATGTCATAAAAATCGCATAAACACTGTGACATACCTATATTAGAGGCGTACTATATGCGGCCAGAAAGTGACTGCTTTCTGCGTCTTGTTATAAAAATATTTAAGGTCAAACAATGAATGCTTGGTACCTCATTTGTTTTCTTTCAGCATTAGCTATTTTTATTGCTTTTGCTAACCAATATATCCTCAAAATGCAAACCACGATTGCTATAACAACAGGCTCTGTTGTTATTTCTTTGCTTCTTATACTTGCCGTTAAAATGCTCGGTGATAGCACGGCCCTCGAAATGACTCAAATTGTCTCAAGTATCAACTTTAATCAGTTGCTACTAAAAGGCATGCTCGGGTTTTTACTATTCGCAGGTGCGCTGGAAATCAACTTAGCAGCCCTTCGTAAACAACGGTGGGAAATTACCGCATTAGTGTTATTTTCAACCATAACCTCAACGGTCATTGTTGGTTACTTAAGCTATTATTTGTTTGCTTTTGTAGGCTGGCCTGTACCGTTTATTTACTGCTTGTTGTTTGGTGCTTTAATCAGCCCAACCGACCCGATTGCAGTGTTAGCCATTATTAAACAAATGCGAGCCCCAGAAGGTATTTCTGTGCAAGTTGAAGGTGAGTCTTTGTTTAATGATGGTATTGGTTTGGTGATTTTCACAACGATATTTTCAGTGGCCTTTTATGGCACCGAAGCCACCTTTACTGACGTTGCTGAATTGTTCTTAGTTGATGCAATTGGCGGTATAGTGTTTGGTCTCGTGATTGCGTTAGTCGGGCATTTTTTAATTATTAATAGCCGCGATGTTAACATTCGTTTGCTACTAACCTTGACCATTCCAACAGCCGGCTTTGCAGCAGCGAATATTTGGGAAATCTCAGGTGCACTTGCTATGGTCACCAGTGGTATTTTACTTGGCAATATTACTCGTTCAAAAGCAACAGAGCGTACGGGGCCTGAAGATACTCGCTACGTGAAAGACTTTTGGCATGCCACCGATAGCTTTTTAAACGCCTTGCTGTTTTTGATTATCGGTATGCTCATCGTCACTATGCCGATTACTCTTGAAGAAATTGGCTTAGGTTTACTGATGGTACCCGTGGTGTTGCTAGCGCGATTCATAAGTGTAGGTGCGCCATTTGTATTCTTTAAAAAGTATCGCCAATACGATAAGCACTCGGTGAAAATACTCACTTGGGGTGGCTTACGGGGTGGTCTAGCGCTGGCAATGGCAGCTGCCATCCCACGCGATCAAGTAATGATTGCAGGCTCAGACCTTCATAACCTAATTGTTATTGTCACCTACGTGGTAGTGATTTTCTCGATTATCGTACAAGGTTTAACAATTTCGCCGTTGATCCAAAGTAGTATTCAATCAGCAGAAGCAAAAAATTAAGCACAGCTTTTTGCTCTAAAGGCTCGTTTATCGGGCCTTTTTTTGTGCTTTATCGGCATACATTCGCGCGTCAGCAGCAGACAGCAATTTAGTTAGTGAGCAAGGTTGCTGACCAGAAAAATCAGCAATGCCATAAGAAAAGCCAAGCTCAACTTGGTTATTAAAGCTATTAGGTAAGTCACTGAATGACAACAACAAGCGTTGCATTATGTTGTCGCATTCGCTGGTATTTAAATCTGTAAATAAAATCACAAACTCATCACCGCTCAAACGTGCATATAAATCAGCCTTGCGACAACAGTTCTCTAGTAATCCAGCAAAATCTCTCAGTACTCTATCGCCAGCAGCATGACCAAATTTATCGTTAATCGCTTTAAAATTATCTAAATCAATAAACACTAATTTTGCTTTTAAATGCTGGCGAATACATAAATCAAGGTAATGCTCTGCGGTGCTAATGAAACCGCGACGATTAGGCAATAAAGTAAGCTCATCGGTAGTTGCTAACTGCATGATTGCAAACTCTCGCTCGACGATTGCTGCAAAGTCTTGTAAGGCTTTAATTTCTTGTTTGTTAAAACTGCGCGGTTGATGATCGATAAGGCACAAAGTGCCAATTCTATTTCCTGATTTAAGTGTAATTGGGCAGCCCGCATAAAAACGGATATTCGGATCTCCCATTACCAGTGGGTTATCAGCAAAACGCTTATCATTTAAGGCATTTTCAACCACAAGCGGGTCTTTGTATAAAATTGCATGGGCGCATAAAGAAACGTCTCTTGCGGTCTCTGTCACATCTAGCCCTACACATGACTTAAACCACTGTCTGTGCTCGTCAATTAAACTGATAACACAAATTGGTACAGAGAAAAATTGCTGGGCAAGGCGAGTAATTCGGTCAAAGGCGGGTTCACTTTGAGAGTCTAAAAGATCTAATGAGCGAAGCTCTTCAAGCCTAGCTTGCTCATTTAATGGCACTGAGGGTCGTTCCATTGAATTGCCTTGTAAGTTACAACACAAGTGTTTCTTAACGTTAGCAGAAAAAACCGCACAGTTGCATAAAAACAAATTTTATATTGAGTATTAAGCCCATGTATCTAGGTGTTTATTACCCTCTTCATCTTCTTCTATGACACTTTTGTTACCTTTATCTTCTTTTTTAGCGGCTTTTTTGCGGCGTTCTATTTCACGTTTTTGGCGCTTTTCAAGCTCAATTCGCTGCACGTTCGCATCTTTTACGCCCGCAATATGAAACGCACCTTTACTTTCCAACTGTAAGCGCGTAATTCGACCTAAAAAGGGGATCATGATATCCATTTGCACCTCCTACTGTACCTACTATCTAACCGTTATATATCGGCAGTTATAAGATATACTTTAATTTCGCAAAAAAATGCTTGCCAAAGATTAGCAAAGCATGTTTATCTATATACGTAACTTATTTAAACAGATATACGCACTGGTTTACACAAACGAGTGAAATACAGGAAAAATTATGCGCTTCAATCTGACAACTATCCATCATCACCATCATTCACCGGAATAGCCTGTCAGGTTTTTCGCTGAGAGGTTATTCCTAAAAGGAACCTCTGGCGAGCAATCAACCAAATTATTTATTTTCGCCCTGAGGTTCCCTCGGGGTTTTTAGTTTTTGAATTAAAGGAAAATGAATAATGAGCAATACCAATCGTTTACGAATCGCCATCCAAAAAGGCGGCCGCTTATCAAAAGACTGCCAAGAGTTACTAAAACAACTTGGTGTTAAATTAAATCTTCGTGAACAACGTTTAATCGCACACTCTACCAACATGCCAATTGATGTACTTCGTGTACGCGATGACGATATTCCGGGCCTAGTAATGGACGGTGTGTGTGACCTAGGTATCGTTGGTGAAAACGTACTTGTTGAAGTTCAAGCCGAACGCGAACGCCAAGGCGTGGCATTCGAGGTAAATAAACTTTCTAAGCTTGATTTTGGTTACTGCCGCCTTGCACTTGCATGGCCACAAGAACTTGGTCCACAAGATAAAAGCTGGTTTGAAGGTAAACGCATTGCCACTACTTACCCAGAAATCTTAAGCCAATACCTAAAACGCGAAGGCATTAACGCAAGCACAGTCATGTTAACGGGCTCTGTTGAAGTCGCACCGCGTGCTGGTTTGGCTGATGCAATTTGTGACCTAGTGTCTACTGGTGCAACGTTAGAAGCAAACGGCTTAATGCAAGGCGACACCATCTTAGAATCAAATGCCTGTTTAATTCAAAACAAAGACCTTACTGATAAAAGCAAACTTGATTTAATCAACACGTTAATGCCGCGTCTACGTGGTGTACGCCAAGCAAAAGAAAGTAAATACATCATGCTACACGCACCAAAAGCAAAGCTTGATGAAGTGTGCGACTTACTACCGGGTACTGGCCAACCAACTTTACTATCGCTTGCTGGTAGCGACGATTATGTTGCACTACACATGGTTAGCAGCGAAACCCTTTTCTGGGAAACAATGGAACAGTTAAAAGCACTGGGTGCCAACTCAATTCTTGTTATGCCAATTGAAAAAATGATGGAGTAATTATCCATGTTTCGCTGGAATGAGGAAAATCAACAAGCACAGCAGGCGGTACTTACCCGCCCTGCTGTTACTGCAAGTAAAGAGGTTGAAGCAATTTGCATCGACATCTTAAATGCAGTTAAAACTGAGGGTGACGCAGCGTTATTAAAAATGGCAAAAGAGTTTGATAAGCGCGAAACACCTCGCTTATTAGTGCCAATTGAAGAAATTAATAAAGCTGAGCAGTTATTATCAAACGAGTTAAAAGCCGCCATCGAAACGGCCTATGCCAATGTAAAACGTTTTCACCAAGCACAATTACCAAAAGACATTAAGTTAACAACGCAACCTGGCGTATTGTGTGAACTTAAATATCAAGCCATTGAAGCGGTAGGCATTTACGTGCCAGGTGGCAGTGCTCCACTGCCATCTTCAGTAATTATGCAAGGGGTGCTTGCACAGTTAAGTGGTGCACAAACCGTTGTGCTAACTACACCTGTAAAAGCCGACGAAACCATCAACCCTGCCATTTTATATGCAGCAAAACTATGTGGTATTAAAACCATTGTAGAAAGTGGCGGCGCAGGTGCCATTGCAGCGATGGCATACGGCACAGAATCAGTGCCTAAAGTGAACAAGATTTTTGGCCCAGGAAATAGCTTTGTCACCATGGCAAAACAACTTGTTGCGCAAACTATACCGGGCATGGCGATTGATATGCCGGCTGGCCCTTCTGAAGTGCTAGTGATTGCTGATGAGCGTGCAAACCCTGAATTTATTGCGGCAGATTTATTGTCGCAAGCAGAGCACGGCGCTGATTCGCAAGTTATTTTACTATGTAACAGCGAACGCATCATTGAAAAAACACAGCAAGCCTTAACAGAGCAGCTAGCAAAGTTGAGTCGTAAAGACACTGCCGAGCAAGCCCTTGCTAACTCAAGCTTAATTTTAGTGGACTCGGTTGAGCAAGCCTTTTCGGTGTCTGCTGAATATGGTCCTGAGCACCTTATTTTACAACTTGCTGATGCGCAGCCTTATTTAAGCTTAGTGAAAAATGCCGGTTCAGTATTTGTAGGTGATTACACCCCGGAGTCAGCCGGTGACTATGCATCGGGTACTAACCACGTACTACCAACGTATGGTTACAGCGCGACCTATTCGAGCTTAAACTTACTGGACTTCTTTAGAACTTACACAGTGCAAACCATCAGTAAAAATGGCTTACGTGAATTATCTAAAGCAATTTTACCTTTGGCTGCAGCAGAGGGGCTTGATGCTCACGCCAATGCTGTTTCGATTCGTCTTGAGGCTATGAACAATGAGCGATAATTCAAAAATAACAACGCTGTTGCCAGATAACATTGCAGCGCTTACAGCCTACAGTTCGGCTAAAAGTGAAAAGCTAACCGGCACAACGTGGTTAAATGCCAATGAAAGCCCTTATTCACGTACGCCAAATATCAATTTAGCTGATTTAAATCGCTACCCAGATCCGCAGCCTCAGCAAGTGATCAATCGTTACGCTTGCTATGCTAATTTAGAGCCAGAGCAAGTACTGATGACTCGCGGCGCTGACGAAGGTATTGAGCTATTAGTACGTACTTTTTGTAGCCCAGCTACAGATAGCATCGCACTCTTTTTGCCAACTTACGGCATGTACAAAGTCACTGCAGATACCCACAACATTGCGATTAACGGTTTAACTCAAGAGCTGTTATTAAAAGGCACGGTTGATGAGATTGTCACTGCAGTTGCTGATTCAAAGCTGGTGTTTATTTGTAATCCAAATAACCCTACCGGCAGCATGACAAGCTTAGACAAAATCAGAAAAATCACCCAACAACTTGCGGGTAAAGCGATTGTAGTGGTTGATGAAGCTTATATAGAATTTTGCCCAGAACAAACAGCGGCAAGCCTGATCAACGAGTTTAGTAACCTTGTGGTACTAAGAACCTTATCAAAAGCATTTGCACTTGCGGGTTTAAGAACAGGCTTCACATTAGCCAACAGCGAACTACTGGCGCCTATTCGTAAAGTGATTGCGCCATACCCTGTATCAACGGTGGTGGCGAGCATTGCAGCAGACGCATTAAGTAGTGACAACATCGCTTCAATGCGCCGTCAGGTGACAATTCTAAATAGCTTAAAAAGCAAACTAAAAAGCTGGCTCGAGCAATCACCTGCCGTTATCAAAGTACTGAGCGGTGAAGGTAACTTTGTCACTTTAAAATTAAAAAACAAACAATCATTTAATATCGCACTTGAGCAAGGACTCGTAATGCGTGCCTTCACCTTATATGGCGAAGATGATTGGTTACGAATTTCTATCGGTAACGAGCAAGAACTAGAACAAGTAAAAGTTTGGTTAGATGGCTTATCACTGACCAGTAAAACAGTAGAACAGGAATTATCATGAGCAACCCATATTTATTTATTGACCGCGATGGCACGATTATCGAAGAGCCTATCACCGACAAACAGGTTGATAGCCTAGAAAAATTAGTGTTTTTGCCAAATGTGATCCCTGCTCTATTACAACTTCAAGCGGCAGGTTACCGCCTTGTTATGGTATCTAATCAAGATGGTTTAGGCACTGATAGCTTCCCGACGGCCGATTTTGATATTGCTCAAGACAAGATGATGGATATCTTAAACAGCCAAGGGATTAAATTTGATGAAGTTCTGATCTGCCCTCACTTTGATGAACAAAATTGTGACTGCCGTAAACCAAAAACAGGCTTACTTACTGAGCTTATGCGCTCGGGTAAAGTCGATTTAGCACGCTCATTTGTGATTGGTGACCGCCAAACTGATATTGGACTTGCCAATAACTTATGTTGTGAAGGCATTTTGTATGACGGCAGCTGGGATGCCATTGTCACTAAGCTGACAACCGCAAACCGTGAAGGCCGTGTCACTCGCAACACCAAAGAAACACAAATCGATGTGCAAGTTAATTTAGACCAAACAAAAAATGGCGAAATTAGCACTGGCCTTGGCTTTTTCGATCACATGCTTGACCAAATTCGTACACACGCCAATATCGGACTTAATATTCAAGCCACTGGCGACTTACACATTGATGAGCACCACCTAGTTGAAGATATCGGCATTGCACTTGGCCTTGCCCTTAAACAAGCGCTAGGTACAAAAACACAAATTGGTCGCTATGGTTTTGCACTCCCTATGGATGAGTGCAAAGCAGAAGCGCAAATTGACTTATCGGGCCGTGCCTCGTTTGTATTAAATGCTGATTTTAGCCGTGAAAAAGTCGGCGACTTAGACGTACAAATGGTTGAGCACTTCTTTAAAAGCTTAAGTGATAATGCCGCCATGAGCCTTATTTTGTCGGTTAGCGATGGTAATTGTCATCACCAAGTTGAAGGTCTATTTAAAGCGTTTGCAAGAGCACTTCGCGCTGCGATTGCAAAAGATGCTTCACAACAAACAGCAAGCTCTAAGGGGTGTTTATGATTGCCATAATTAATACCGGTTGTGCCAACATTAACTCTGTTCGTTTTGCCTTTGAACGCTTAGGTAAAAATCCTGAGGTGATCACCTCACCTGAGCAACTAAAAGGCTTTGAACGTGCTATTTTACCAGGCGTAGGCCATGCCTCTGTTGCCATGAAACGCTTAAAAGACGGTGGTTGGCAACAAGCAATTGATGAATATCAGCGTCCGTTGATGGGCATTTGTTTAGGCATGCAATTACTTTGCGACAGCACTGAAGAAGGCAATGTTGATTGCCTTGGCAAAATTCCAGGTATTGTTAAGCACTTAGATGTAGGTGAATTAACTTCACCGCACATGGGCTGGAACGACCTAAGTGTATTAAAAGAGCATGCCCTCACCAAAGGGTTATCAGCGCAAGATCAAGTGTACTTTGTGCATAGCTTTGCTCACACAGTGAACGATGCCACCCTAGTTAGCGGTGAATACGGGCAAGCTTTTTCAGCAATTGTTGCCAAAGATAACTACGCAGGCATGCAGTTCCACCCAGAGCGAAGCGCCAAAGTAGGCACCCGACTTTTACAAAACTTTTTAGATTGGCAGCTGTAAGCGCAGCAAAAAAATAAGAGAAATAAACGTGATTATTCCAGCACTCGATGTATTACAAAACCAAATTGTGCGCTTATACCAAGGTAAGTATGATACCGCACAATTTTACCCTTACGAACTTGGCGCACGCTTACAAGAGTACGCAAATAGCGGCGCAGGCAAACTGCACTTAGTTGATTTAGAAGGCGCACGCGATCCAAATAAAAAACAGTGGCAGCATATTCAAGCTGCAACCAAAGCGCTAAATGTGCCTTATCAAGTGGGCGGTGGTATTCGCTCTGAGCAAGATGTTGCTGACTGGCTTGAAGCCGGAGCTAACCAAGTCGTGATTGGCTCAATGGCCGTTGAAAAACGTGAGCAAGTACAGGCCTGGATTGAAAAGTTTGGCAGTGAACACTTTGTTATCGCACTAGATGTTAATAAAACTGACAACGGCTGGGCACCAGCAACACATGGTTGGTTAAGTGAATCTGAGTTTGGCTTGTTCGAACTTGTTGATTTTTACGTGGCACTTGGTGTGGTTGATTTTCTGTGTACTGACATCAGTAAAGACGGCACCATGACCGGCCCTTCGTTTGCACTTTATGAAGATTTAACCAACCACAACAGCGAGATTAAAGTTCAAGCATCAGGCGGTGTAAGCTCACTGGATGATATTGCAAAGCTGAAAAAGCTGAGTGTTGGCGGTGTTATCTTAGGTAAATCATTGCTCGATGGTGCCTTTAATGTTGAGGAGGCGTTAGCATGTTATCAAAACGCATAATCCCTTGTTTAGATGTAAAAGACGGCCAAGTCGTTAAAGGTGTTAAATTTAAAGGCCATGAAGTGGTTGGTGATATTTTAACGCTTGCCAAAGCTTACAGCGATGCCGGTGCGGATGAACTGGTGTTTTATGAAATCAGTGCCAGCGTCGAAAAACGCCTACTTGATGTCAATTGGGTAGAGAACATTGCACGCCACATTGATATTCCATTTTGTGTGGCGGGCGGCATTAAATCTGTTGCCGATGCAGCACGTGTTTTAGAACGTGGCGCAGATAAAATCAGTATTAACAGCCCTGCAATTGCTCGCCCTGAGCTTATCAAAGAATTACACGATGAGTTTGGTAAACAATGCGTGGTTGTGGGTATTGATAGCTTTTATGATGAAACCACTGGCGAATATTTAGTGTACCAGCTAACTGGCGATCCTAATGCATCAAGCCGTACTCGCTATAAAACCGAAGAATGGGTTAAACGCGTGCAAGACCTAGGTGCTGGTGAAATCGTACTCAATTGCATGAACCAAGATGGCGTGCGTAAAGGCTACGACAATGTTCAGCTATCAAAAATGCGTGCACTGTGCGATATTCCACTAATTGCATCGGGCGGCGCAGGTACGATGCAAGACTTTGTTGATGTGTTTCAACAAAGCCAAGTTGATGGCGCGCTCGCTGCCAGCGTATTTCACAAGAACGTCATTGATATTGGCGAACTAAAACAATTTTTAACTGATAATAATGTAGCGGCAAGACTATGCAATTAACCAAAGACACTCTTTCTCAAGTCGATTTTGCCAAAAGCGAATTGATCCCAGCTATCGTGCAAGACGCACGCTCTGGGGTGATTTTAATGCAAGGCTTTATGAATCAAGATGCATTAGCTGCCACTTTCGACAAACAAAAAGTAACCTTTTACTCGCGCTCTAAAGAGCGTTTATGGACCAAAGGCGAAACATCAGAAAACTACCTTGAAGTAGTCTCAGTACACACCGACTGCGATTACGACTCACTATTAGTACTGGCAAACCCACTTGGGCCAACATGCCACCTTGGTACACAAAGCTGCTTCGGCGATGATGCTAAACCTAGCTTGTCGTTTTTAGCTGAACTTGAACAAGTGATTGTTTCACGTAAAGACGATGATCCAAGCAAAAGCTACACTGCGTCTTTGTTTGCAAAAGACTTAAGCCGTAGTTGCCAAAAAGTGGGTGAAGAAGGCGTTGAAGTTGCCCTTGCAGCCATGAAACATGATAACGATGAATTAACCAATGAATCAGCAGACTTACTGTATCACTTAACTGTGTTATTGCAGCGCCAAGGCTTATCGCTGGCTGATGTGGTGAGCTGTTTACAAGGCCGCCATAAGTAATAATTATAGAGTGTGGTATCTAAATACCGCACTCTATTGCTGTTTTAACGCTTCTAACACAATTTTAAATGCCGGAGACGGTTGCCTTCGGCTCGGGTAATACAAATAATAACCGGGAAATGCGGGGCACCAATCAGCTAACACTTTAATTAAATTACCATTTTTTATATGCTCACCAAACTCCTCTTCAGGTAGAAACGCAATACCTAACCCCTGTAACGCCGCCTCAACAATATGATGAGAGGTATTAAAGATTAATTGACCGCGTACATTCACATTAAGTTCTTCACCCTCTTTTTCAAACTCCCACGCATATAAACCGCCATGGGTAGGAAAGCGAATGTTGATACAATTATGTGCAGTAAGCTCCTTTGGCGTGTTAGGCTTTTGATGCTTAGCAAAATACTCAGGGCTTGCAACGGCTGCCATATTGAGCTCTTTACCAATAGGCACAGCTATCATATCTTTATCTATGGTTTCGCCAAGACGAACGCCAGCGTCGATACGCTGAGCAACAATGTCTGTGTAGCCATAGTTAACATTGAACTCAATATTAATATCGGGGTATTGCTTTAATACATTGGCCAGCTTTGGGAGTAATGTGCTCTGAATTATAAAATCACCACAAGTAATTTTTACCGTGCCCGCAGGTTTGTCTCTGAGTTCAGTTAACGCTTCTAACTCATTTTCGATATCATCAAAACGATGCCCTATTGCATTGAGTAAACGCTCCCCGGCGAGAGTCGGCGATACGCTTCGAGTTGTTCTGGTTAACAAACGAATATCTAAGTTTGCTTCTAGTGAACGAATAGCCTGACTCAAGGCAGACTGAGTTACGCCTAACTGAGCAGCAGCACGTGTAAAACTGCCAGTTCTTGCCACAATGACAAAATAGTTCAATTCATTGAGGTTTTGTTTGATCATCCACCTGTCTATTAATAAGTTTTACTAATAAAGCATATTAGTATTCATTAGCTAGTCTATTCAACCTATGTTTGAAAAAATACTCCATCACATTTAACTGTATGGACTAGCATGACAAATTACTCAACCTATCAAGATGATCAGCCTATCGAGCAGCAAGCTAATTGGAGTGGGGTTTTTGCGATGACATTATGTATTTTCGCCTTAATAGCCTGCGAGTTTATGCCTGTAAGCTTATTAACACCTATGGCTGAAGATTTATCAATTAGTAAAGGCATGGTTGGTCAGGGGTTAGCAATATCGGGCTTTTTTGCGGTGATCACAAGTCTATTCATGAGTCCTTTATTTGCTAAAAGTGATCGAAAGACCTTACTAGTCGCTCTGACCTTGATAATGCTACTGTCAACTTTAACAATTTCTATAGCTGATAGTTACGCTGTTTATATGCTTGGTCGTGCGTTAATCGGCTTAGTCATTGGTGGCTATTGGTCACTTTCAACTGCTTCTGCAATGCGCTTAGTTCCCGAGGAAAAAGTGCCTAAAGCACTGGCAGTATTTAATGGTGGCAATGGTCTTGCCATGATAATTGCAGCACCACTTGGCAGTTATTTAGGCAGTGTTCTTGGCTGGCGAGGCGCGTTTATGTGTTTAGTGCCATTTATCGCTATTGCTGTATTTTGGCAATGGCAGGCTTTGCCTAGCATGCCAGCTCAACAGCAATCAAAAGGACCTTTTTCTGCATTTAAGTTATTTAAAAAGCCACTCGTCTGTTTTGGTATGCTAGCTGTCGCGCTGCTATTTATGGGGCAATTTACTTTATTTACCTATGTAAGGCCCTTTTTAGAGTCAGCGTTTCAAGCCACCAGCCAACAAGTCTCTATGGTGTTATTTGTTATTGGTTTTGCAGGCTTTATTGGCACCTTATTGATCAGTAAGGTCATAAAACTCAGTTTAGCGTTTGCATTAATAGCTGCCCCTTCGGTTATGGCTTTAATAGCATTTTGTTTAGCTAATCAAATATCTCTTTTTAACATCAACATCGTATTACTTGGATTATGGGGGTTAATTGCAACTGCAGCGCCTGTTGCTTGGTGGAGCTGGGTAGCTCGTGCTTTACCAAAAGATGCTGAAGTTGCAGGAGGATTGATGGTAGCAATTATTCAATTTTCGATAGCGCTAGGCTCAACATTCGGCGGCATATTATTCGATGTTTATGACTACCCTATTACCTTCTTTGTTAGCGCAGCTATCTTATTTTTTGCAGCCATTGCCAGCTATTTCACTATAAAAACACCCTAAAAAATCATTAGGTGGCTCATACTTGGGCTACCTAATATTCATTTTAAGCACCTAAAGATACATTCGACACTTTTAGGCAATAAATCGACTGTTCTAATATAACGCCAAACTGCACAAATAACCGACAATAACCTCATCAAAGCTGCATTGTGAAAACAAATTGCAGTCCCTGTTAATCAAAAAATAGGAGAGTGTTATGACAACCTCAACTGATAATTTTTACCAAAGCGATGCTGTTAACTTTGAAAAAGTAATTTTCAAAAACCAATTACAAATGAATGTAGTCGGTAATCTTTTTACACCTAAAAATGCAGAGAAAGGTGCGAACCTTCCGGCACTTGTAATAGGTCACCCTATGGGTGCGGTAAAAGAGCAAAGTGCTACTTTATATGCAACTAAACTTGCAGAGCTAGGATTTGTAACTTTGGCAGTTGATCTTAGCTTCTGGGGCGAAAGTGAAGGCGAACCACGTAATACTGTACTACCTGATTTATACGCAGAGTCATTCAGTGCCGGTGTCGATTACCTTGCTAGCCGTTCATACGTCAACAAAGAAAGCATTGGTGGTTTAGGTGTATGTGGTAGTGGTGGTTTCATCATTAGTGCCGCAAAAATTGACCCACGTATCAAAGCTGTGGCAACAGTTAGTATGTATGACATGGGTGGCGCAACGCGCAATGGTTTAGGCAACTCTATTGACCTTGATATGCGTAAAGGTATGCTTGATGAAGCTGCAGAGCAACGTAATGTTGAGTACCTTGGTGGCGAAGTGCAGTACACAGGCGGCTGCCCGCATCACATTGATGAAAGCTCACACCCAATTGCAAAAGAGTTTTATGACTTTTACCGCACTGAGCGTGGCGAATATACACCAGAGCGCTCATCAGCAGATTTAACAACACACCCAACATTAAGCAGCAATGTGCGTTTTATGAACTTTTATCCATTTAACGATATTGAGACTATTTCACCACGTCCATTACTGTTTGTTGCTGGTGAACACGCTCACTCATTTGAGTTTAGCCAACAAGCCTATGATTTAGCTGCTGAACCTAAACAATTATTGGTTGTACCAAATGCAGGTCATGTTGATTTATATGATGATGTGGGTTTAATTCCATTCACTAAAATTGCTGAATTTTTCACAGCAAGTCTTTAACTAAAACGTGTCATGGTAACGAATGGGACATAGGGATATGCCCATTCGTTTTTTATACCAATTCGCTTAATTAATTATTATTGCGGATTGGTATTATAAGTAGCCGGCTATTTAGCGGTTGCTAAAAACGCCTCAACATCTCGTTTTGGTGATAAACCAAAAAACCGAGAATACTCGCGAGAAAATTGTGAGGGGCTTTCGTAGCCAACCTTAAAAGCAGCACCTGACGCATCCATACTCTCGCCAACCATCAACCTTCTTGCTTCCATTAACCTTAAACGCTTTTGATATTGCAACGGACTCATTGAAGTTAGATCTCTAAAATGATGGTGAAAAGTCGATTTACTCATTTTCGCAAGACCCGCTAAATCCTCTACACTCAAGGGTTGATCATAGTTTTCTTTTAACCATTTAACACTACGTGCAATTCTCAGCCCTTGGCTACCTGTCGATACTATATGGCGAAGCTCCGCCCCATGCTCACTGTTAAGTACACGCCAAAAAATTTCGCGTTTAATTAATGGCGCAAGCACTGGCATAGACTCCGGATCATCAACCAGCTCAATTAATCGCGTAAAAGCGTTAAGTAGCGGCTCTGTCATCTCACCTAAGGTCATTCCCTTATTGAGTGATTGCTTGTTTAATTTGTCGAGCGGTATTTGCGAAATCAGTTCACCTAACATAGCCAAATCAAGCTTTAAAACTAAGCCTAAATAAGGTGTGTCGTCTTTTGCTTCAAGAACTTGCATTTTTGCAGGCAAATCAATAGAGGTAATCAAATACTTGTGTGGGTCATACTTGAACACATCTTCGCCCAAGGTCATGCTTTTTGCCCCTTGTAGCACCAGTGCAATACTTGGTTCAACCACACACATTGAACAAGAGGTGGCGGCCTGTGTTTGTCGATAAAAAAACAAATCCTCAATCACGCTATCAGCGGTTTCTTGCTGACCTATAAGCGGCGCAATCTTATCTGCTAAAGCAGCGCTCATTTTAGCAATAGCATCATAATCTGAATGCATAACCAACCCAATTAAATTCAAGATACTTAACTATACGCTCGATTTCATAAAGTTGGCTAGTTAAAAAATTAAACCCTCGGACTAATAGGCAATAACTTGCGTGCATTGTACTTTTTAAAGGCACAATTTTTAGCCAAAATGATTTCTCATCAGGTTACAAACACATGGAGAAAAGTATGAAGTATATTATCGGTACCCTTATCTTAACGATGAGTGCATTTAGTCATGCAGAAAACGCCTCTTCACAACGTTTAGAATTACCGCAAATCACAGTGCAAAAAAATGGCACTCAGTACCCAATGACTGGGCTCGACAAGTATTTCACGGGCAAAGTACGCGTCGAGCCTAGTTTCCAAGCTCATGGCGAAGCGAAAGCCGCTGGAGCCATGGTAACCTTTGAGCCCGGCGCTCGAACAAACTGGCACACTCACCCTGTCGGCCAAACCTTAATTGTTACATCAGGTATGGGCTGGGTTAATCAGTGGCACGGACAACCTCAGGTTATAAAACCAGGTGACGTTGTCCATATTCCTGCAAATGTAAAACATTGGCATGGCGCTACGGATAAAACAGCCATGATGCATTTGGCTATTCAAGAATCAAAAAACGGCAAAGTGGTTGATTGGTTAGAGCCAGTAACAGATAAGCAATATTTAAAAAAGCAGTAAAGATGGTAAGTGAAATGCAAATAAAGTTCACCAGTAACGGCAAAACTATGCAAGCGACTCTAGAAAGTAATAATGCCGCTAAGCATTTTTATCAACTTCTACCACTGACTTTAAAAGTAGAAGACTTCGCCAATGCTGAGAAAATAGCCACTTTACCTGAGAAATTAAATCTACAAGGCTTACCTGCTGGCACCGATGCTATCGCAGGAGACATCACTTATTACGCACCTTGGGGTAACCTTGCGCTCTTTTATAAGCAGCAAAGTTATGCAAATGGCCTGATAAAACTTGGCAAAATAACGGGCGATAGTCAGTTTTTTAAAAGTTTAGGCCAAGCGGATGTCACTATAGAGCCCTTGTAGTAGATACTAACTCTCCAGTTAGCAAAGCTGCTTCTGTACGCCACAAAGCAGCTTTTTTATTGCCTGACTTTATCTGCCCAGTGCTTTTAAAACATCACGGGCAAAATCATGCTCACTAAAGCCTTTAAGCCCTGCAAGGTCGTACCCTCGCCTAACAATCACTAACTGCTCGCTTGGAATGATCACTAAAAATTGACCACGGTTGCCTCGCGCTGCAATAGTATCGTTTGGTAACTCAGGAAAACGTTCGTTATAAAGCCACCACTGTGCGCCGTATCCTGGTGCCGTTACAGGGGGTTGAGCAGGGGCAGGTTTACTAATATAACTTAACCAGTCTTTTGGTAATATTTGCTCACCTTGCCAGCGGCCATTATTCAGGTGTAATAACCCTAAGCGAGCAAGATCACGAGAAGTAGTCCACACTTGCGATGACAAAATAAAGTCACTTTGCCAATCTGACTCTAAAAACGTGTGCTGCATGCCGATTTTATCGAGTAAGTTGTCATATGGGTAACGCAAGTAGCTCGCCTCATCGTTAAACGTTTCTCGTAAGGTACGTAACGCTAACATGGTGTCGTTATTGGCGTATTTCCAACGGCTACCAGGCTTTACTTCTAACGCAGTATGCGTTGTAGTATCAGACACTAAACCGCCGCCCATATAGACACGATCCGTACGATTGCCCGCTTTATTACTGTCTAAGCCCGATGCCATATGAAGCAAGTTTTCAAGGGTAATTTCGCCACGAGGGTCAAGCGGGTGAGACCAGCTTTCAAGCCCCGCAGGCTTTGTAACATCAAGTCGTTTTTGTGCTACCGCCACACCAATGATGCTCGCGCCAATACTTTTTGCAACAGACCAAGTACGCTGGGCAGTTTCAGGTGTAAAACCTGCTTTATATTGCTCTGCTAGAATCGCCTCAGGGCTTGCTATTAAAATTGCTGAAGTTCGTGCGCCTTCACCATAATGACGAGTAAAAGCCTGTGCAATAACCTCATCAAGCGCCTTATTGCCCGTCGCATTATTAACACCATTTAGCGTTTGCCAAGGCTTACCATCATCCTTTTGGTGGGCTAAGTTTTCTTTAAACGGTGCTTGCACGAGTGTTGCAGCTTTAAGGCTTGCCCCTACGGGTAAATCAACACAGCCTAAACGAGGCCGCCAAACCGATATACGTTGCTTATCTTTATCGTAATCAACAATGACTCGTTTATGCTCAGTATCAATGTTCGCTTTTAGTGCTTTTACAGTATCTGCAATTAAAGGATAAATACCGGTAAGTTCATCAATATCGATTTGATCTTTGCTTTTGCCAGCGTTAAACGTGGCACTACAGGTAAAATTGGCGACGTACCCAGCGGCATAAGCGTTCAAGGTTGTATCTGTTTCTTCGCTACAAACAAAAAAGCTGGAGCACAACAACGTACTTAGGAAGGTTATTTTTTTCATTATTACTCCATGGAGGCCAAAGAGTTTAAGTTAGCAAAAGAAAAAAATAATGATATGTTTTTACGGCAGTATTCGCTCTTTAAGCGATAAATCACCGAATAAAAAAGGAACAACAAAAAACGCCATACTGGGTATGGCGTTTGGCTTACTCAATCTAAAAATTATTTAAAATGTTGAGGCATCAATTACATAACGATAGCGCGCTTTTTTCTCCACCACACTTTGCCATGCATTATTGATTTCAGAGGCTTTGATTAACTGGGTTGCTGGCAGAATATTATTCTTAGCGCAGTAATCAACAACTTCTTGCGTTTCTTGCATATCACCAATTAACGAAGCATTAAAGTTTACGCGGCTTGCAGCCAATGCTAATGCATTCATGTTTAATGAAAACTCTTCTGGCATACCCACTTGGGTATACGTGCCGAATGGTTTTACTAATGAAGCATATTTAGCAATATCATATTTCACTGGCAAGGTATTAATTAAATAATCAAGCTGCGACTTATGCTCGTTGTAAGCGTCTTCACCGTCAACAACAACCACTTTAGCGCCAAAGGCTTTAATATCGGCTACTTTATCTTTAGAGCTAGTGAACGCATAGACATCAGCACCTTGTGACACAGCCAATTTAACAGCTAAGTGCCCAAGCCCACCAATACCAACAACACCTACTTTATCGCCTTTTTTCAAGTTAAATTTAAGCAACGGAGAATACGTTGTAATGCCGGCACATAATAAAGGAGCAGCATGCTCTAAACTAATGTTTTCAGGAATATGCACTGCAAAATGATCGCGAACAACAATGTTATTCGAGTAACCACCTTGTGTGATACCTGTCGGTGAGCGCTCATCAGGGTAGCCATAAGTGAATTTTGTTTCTGGGCAATATTGCTCGCCTTGATCTTTACAGCTATTACAGTCAAGACAGCTATCAACCATACAGCCTACACCAGCACGGTCGCCCACTTTAAACTTAGTCACATTCTTACCGACTGCTGTTACGATACCTGCAATTTCATGACCTGGTACTTGAGGGTATTGCTGTGCGCCCCAATGCCCTTTCATCTGATGAATATCTGAGTGGCAAATACTGGCGAATTTAATTTCGATTAAAATATCGTTATCGCCTACTGGGCGTCTTTCGAATTCCCATGGTTTTAGTAAGCCTGAATTATCAAAAGCCGCATAGCCACGAGATTTTATATTGCCATTTGCAAGCTGCTCAGATGATGCTGCAAATGAAGGCGCCGCAAAGCCACCTAATAACAGGCCTGCACCCAAAGCTGAACTCGTTTTAATAAAATTACGACGTGATAAGTCTTGCGTTTCATGTTTGTCACACATCTCAATGTACCTTATGCTAAATAATCTTCATCTGACACAGCTTCGAACCAGTCAACAGGTTTACCATCGAGTGCTTCTTGAACTGCTACATGCTTCATTGCACTATCAGCAGTCGCACCATGCCAGTGACGCTTTCCGCAGTTACACCAAATTAAATCACCTGGATTGATGACTGTTTTCTCACCACCCTCGCACTGTGTCCAACCTCGACCTTCTGTAACTAATAAAACTTGGCCGAGTGGATGAGAATGCCAATTTGTACGAGCTCCTTTTGAAAACTCCACCACAGCAACACCAACGCGAGCAGGTGCTGGTGCATTAAATAAAGTACTGATTTGCACTTTACCTGTGAAACATTCTGCTGGCCCTGCGATTGGATCTTGAGAACCTGACTTAATTACTTGCATATCGCTTGTTTGCGCTGAATCACTCATATGTTTCTCCTTGGGTTGCTTAGGTTTTGGTCTACTATTTCAGTCTAAAGCATCGCGAAAAACCATAAATGCCTGAAGCTCGCGCTTTCTTGCCTATTTGTGTAAAAAAAGTTTTTAAAGCCTTTAAACCTTTTTTATCAGCACCTGCGACTAAGCTAATAACACCACATATATGAAAGGGAAGAACCATGTTAAGTACAGTAAAAACACTCTCACTTATTGCCGCAGGCTTATTATCAGCACAAACATTTGCTTGGGGTGATATGCCACTACAAGAAACTAAAAACTTAACGCTAGATGCAGCCTCATTAAGCGCTTTAAAAGTAGAAGTAGGCTCTGGTTTTTTACACATTACCGGTAGTGACAGTGATGAAGTAACCGTTAAAGCCGAGATTTATCAAGAAAAGCCTCATGATGAATACTGCTTAAACCTTGTAGCTAAAGGCAATAACGCAGCACTTAGTGCAGGCCAGTGCGATTACCACACCAATAAGCAAACTCGCATTGATTTAACCGTTGCTATCCCTCGTTCATTTAATGTTGATGTGCACGATGGCTCTGGTGAAATTATCATTAGCAAAGTTGCGAATACTGTGATCAACGATGGTTCAGGTTCAATTACCGCAAATGACATTACAGGCACATTAGAAATCAATGATGGTTCGGGTAGCATAGATGCACGTAATATCAGCCGTGATATTAAAATTCATGACGGCTCAGGTAATATTGATGTTGCCAACGCACAGGGCAATATTGAAGTACACGATGGCTCTGGTGGTATCGAGTTAAATGATATTTCGGGTGATGTTGTCGTTTCAGATGGCTCAGGCAGCATTCGCGTTGATACTGCAGCAAACTTTGAGTTACTAAGTGATGGCTCTGGCTCAGTAAAAGTAACCAACATTGCAGGCAAAACCAAGATGTAAGCTCACGCTTTTATAGTTTTTAGCAACTAAAATGCCTTCCTTTGCGAAGGCATTTTAAATTGTAATTACCAATCTTTATTAGCATTTTTACAAGGGCTTAGGTATCCTTTAGGAAACGTTTAAGGAACTGCTATTTAAAAGGATAGCCTGATATGAAAAAGCCACTCGCCGCCTTACTAACTGGCCTTGTTTTAACAGGTTGTACAGGACTAACAACTGAACAACAAACGGCCATTGATAACTTAACCCCTTGCGAGAAAATTAACGCCCTATTAGGTGCTTACGACAACCGCTTTGAAGGCTTAAAACGTAGCCGTGTAAATACTAAATACATGGAAACATGGACAGCGAAATACAACCTTATTGCCGATAACTGTCAAATCACGGCGCTTGATAAAGACAATGTAACCTACCGCTGTGTAGGCAACTACGAGCAACAGCAACAAGCTGTCGCTGATCACACCCGTGCGGTTAATTTTACCCAAGCTTGTTTAGCGGGTAATAATTGGCATCAAACACAAAAAGAGTCAGCTGAATCGTTACGCACCACGTTTGTGCTTGACGAAAACAACCCTGTTATCTCAATTCATTCGGGTAAAACCCTATCACGCAAACAGCCTTGGTCTACCACTCTTGAAATTGGTAAGCCAATTGAAGGTAAGTAATACACTCATGAAGGCTACATTAGCCTTCACATCACTATGACAAAATCAAAAAAACCAACCAGCCAATTTAAAACAGATTGCATCGGTCAATGTCATCGCCTAAAAGGCTATTGCACTAGCTGTGGTCGCAGTAATGATGAAATTTTTGATTGGATCATTTTATCCGAACAAGAAAAGCAAGCGATTTTAAATACTCCTCGCCCTGACATAAAAGCGAAATAGTTCTGACACCCAAGCGTCATTAAAGCTTGTTAGCCTGATTCAAACTGACCATCAGGTAACGATAATGACCGCTATTTTTGTAATTAACTTAGCAAGCTCTACTGAACGATTAAACCGTGTTAGCCATGAGCTAAATGCACAAAATTTGGCATTTGAACGCCTTGATGCAATTGATGGTAGAGAGCTGTCTGATACAGAGGTAACTAAGCACTATAGTGCTGATTTAAACCTAAAAAAATACCATAAGCCCTTGAGTAAAGGTGAAATTGGCTGTTACCTGAGTCACAAAAAAGCATGGCAAACCATTGTCGATAGGCAATTAGATTACGCCATTATTTTAGAAGATGACTTTGTTCTCGACCGCTCTATTCACAGTGCAATTGAAAACATTAGTACATTAAAACAGCCTTGGCAGCTAATAAAATTGGCCGCTTATAAAGACCGAAGTCGGGAAATTGCCTTTACAAAACACCTTGCTGATGAGCAACACTTAGTCATTCATAAAAAGCTTATGTCTGGCTGCTGTGCAACTGCTGTTAGTTTTGAAGGTGCAAAAGCGCTGTTAAAAGCCACAGCCACATTTGGCCGCCCCGTTGACTGCGATTTACAACATGTGTGGGAAACCGGTGTTTATGGATACTCTTTGCTGCCCTACCCAGTGTCACAACCCGATAATTCACAAAGCGATATTCGGGATAGATCAACCAAAGTTAAAAAGTCGTTTTGGCGACGTAAAAAACAGCAACTTCATAGTGCATTACTAAACACAAAGTACACAAAGCAGTTTGTAAAAGCGCAGCTAGTACCAAACAAAAAGAAAGGAGCCGCAGCTCCTCTCTTACCAATAAAAAATCATTAACGATTTATTTAGCTTGCCTATTATTTTGCCTGGTTTGGGTGGTCAACCCCCATCCACGCTTTAAACAATGCCATTTGAGCTGGGGTTGCATCTTTTAATGCTTTGACCTTTTTCTCTTTATCAAAGTCTTCGCTAAGTGTTAGCGTTGTGCTTTGTAATGCATCGCGTCGAATGAAATCAACAGTCACTGTGTCGCCTGCTTTAAACGTTTCGAGGCTGGCTGTTAGGTCTTTACCGACATGCTTTTTGTTAAACGCCACGATTTTGTCATCAGTCGTTAAGCCCGCTTGCCATGCAGCGCCACCACGGCGAACATGAGTTAGGGTTAATAACTCACCGCTGTTTTTTGCAAACGAATCAATACTAGGTACTGATTTTGCGCCTTCAGGGCGAATTAAACCTAAGCCTACTTTTGCAAGTAGCTCATCAAAGTCGATAGCAGCTGGCTCATCCACATTCGCTTGCCACCAAGCGCTATAATCACGACCTGTAAGCTCTTTTAAAATTGCTTTAACATCATCTGGCGTAAAACCATCAGGTAAACGATGCTTGTTATAAAGCGCGCGGTGAACGTCGCGGTAACTGATTTTGCCATCGCTTTTTTCTAGCAAATCAATATCAAGCGCCATTGAAATCAATGCACCTTCTAAATAGATATTGGTGCTGTAGTTACGAGCATGATCGCCGCCTTGGTTGATCCACTTATCAAAGCTTGTTTCAGTTGCGCTTTGTACTTCGCGACCCGGTGTTTGTAAGTGACGATTAACGGTTTTCGTTAACGTACCGAAAAACTCATCGGTTGTTTCAATGCCAGCGCGCACCATTAAGTGATCTTCAAAGTAGCTGGTTGAGCCCTCTGCAATCCATAATGTTTTCGCGTAGTTAATATTGGTGTAGTCATACGGCGCAATACCTTTAGGGCGGTATGCTTTTACGTTCCAAGTATGAATAAATTCGTGAGCTGCGGTGCTGATAAACGCAAGGTAATCTTTACGAGAACCAAAACGGTCACGTGGGCGCTGGATAATTGTTGAGTTTAAATGCTCTGTTGCACCGCCTGCACCTGACGTAGCATGTACCATAAACACATAACGCTCATACGGGTAGTTATCCCAAATTACGTTGCCCGTTGTCACTAGCTTTTTAAGGTCAGTTAGCATTTGATCTACATCGTAGTTGCCTTCACCCCAAATAACGAGCTCATATTCACGGCCATCAACAGTGAACTTGTGTAGCTCATTGATACCCGTTTCGATTGGTGAATCAACTAAAATATCGTAATCAGCGGCCTTAAAGCTGTGTTTAGAACCCGCATTTTCCATACCCGATACTGAGCGCCATTCTTTTGGTACATTTAGCTCAACTTTAACTGGGTCTTGGCGGAATGATTCGCTGAACATGAAAAAGCCAGAAGCATCAATGAAGGCATGGCTATCATCAATATGACGAGCACGTTTACCTAGCTCGTTAGCGTAAACTTGGTAATCTACATTGACTTGAGTAGGTTCGTTTAGGTGAACACGCCAAGTGCTGTGGTCAATTTTTTCCCACTTTAATGCCTTACCATCATCATCTTTTGCTTCGAAAAAGCGCACGCCATTGGCAAGATTTAAAATTTCGTAACGGCCAGTACGCCAAGCTGGAAGTTTAATATCTAAATGTGCTTGTGCAGTTTGCGGAAACTCAACACTAACATTACCTAAATGGTGCTCAGGCTGAGTGATAGACAGTGAGTAGTTCACATCTGCAAACACACTGCTAGAACAGGCCGCCAAAATAGACATTGCCAAAAACTTTTTCATAACAACTCTTTTTATTACTATCAAAATTGCGAAATAGCCTAACAATTGCGAGAAAAAATGTGAATTAAAAACCGATAAACAGCCATTGCAACAAGTTTGATAGACAAAATAGCTAAGTTTTTGACTTGGAACCTACATTTCGTATTAATTTGTTGTAAACTTAGCTAATAGAAATTTGAATTTTTGATGGCGGTATTACTAGGTGCAGCAACAGCATGATGTTCTTAATAAAAAGTTAAAGCAAGCGATCGACGCTCGAACTGTGGTCGAAGATGCGCGCAAACATCAAGTTGAAGTTCTTTCTCAGTTTGCAGCGAAATTATCGCTAAGCTGTAAAGGACTAGACATTGAACTAGACAATCGTTTAGCGAAATTTAGAAATGCCCTTAAAAAAGGGGTTAAATTCGAATTACTCACCCCCTTTATCGATGATGTGCTTGGCCTGTTAAAACAACAAGAAACTAAGCAAATGGCACTGCAACGTGAGCTAAATGAAAGCGTCACTGACGCAGGCAAGCAGCTGCAAAAAGTACGAGGCTTGCCTGAAGATGCACGTCGTTCGCTACGTTACTTACTTGACCACGAATTAAATAATATTCAGTCTAATCATGACTTTGTGCCACTACTTTCAAAGCTGATTTTAATTTATCATCAAGCCTTACAAGCCAAGCTTGCAACAACAAATACAGCTGAGGCGCAAATAAGACCAGAGCTTGCCACACAGCTGCTCTCTCTTGCCAATGACTTAGTCCTCGAAGATGAAAGTGCCGAGCAAATTAAAACTATCAAAAGTAAAATAACCCAAAATGATAGTGTTGACGATCTGCTTGATTCTGCACTGAATATTATCAGCATCGTTACGCGCAATATGAGCAAAGAGCGCCAATCAGCGCAAAGCTTTTTGATCTCATTAAATCAAACAATCGAAGATTTACATCATTCAATTGTTTCTACTAGTAAGCATTCAGAATCTCTGAGCGCTGAATACGACACGCTTAACAAGCAAATCGAAAGCAAAATTAAAAACCTGCATACGCAAACACAGCAAGCGACGTCTATTTCTTCGCTTAAAGAGCTTGTAGAAGAAGAATTAAAATCATTAAGTGATGATTTAATCGCAAAAGAAAAGCTAGAACAAACAGAACGCGAAAACTTACTCGCTAGCTTTAACGATATTAATAGCCGCATTAGTCATTTAGAAACCAAGCTTTCGACCTATAAGCAGCGCCTAAATGAGCAGCGCTTTAAAAGCTTACTCGATGGCCTAACTAAGTTGCCAAACCGTGCAGCGTTTGATGAACGCTTTAATCATGAATTTAACTTATTTAATGTCCAAGAATCAGACATTACCTTTGTAGTGATTGATGTAGACCACTTTAAATCAATCAATGACCAATATGGCCACAGTGCCGGTGATAAAACACTGCAAGTAATTGCTAAAGCATTACAAAAATCAATTCGTAAATCAGACTTTATTGCCCGTTACGGCGGCGAAGAGTTTGTGTTACTAATGAGTGGAATGTCGATTGAAAATGCCGCTGTGCCACTTGAAAAATTGCGCAAAACAATTCAAGGCATTCCGTTTAAATTTAAAAATAAGCAAGTAGAAATCACCATTTCTCTTGGTGCAACCCAGTTGAAAAAAGGTGATACCCCGCTGATTGCCTTTGACCGTGCAGATGAAGCACTATACAAAGCCAAGAACGAGGGACGAAATAGAGTTTGCATTAGCAAATAAAGGCCTCATCTAGTATGTGAGGTCTTTGACACACAATGATAAAGGCTCATAGACGAGCCGGGAGAGTGCTTATGTTAAAACAACTGAATCCTACAGGTGTACTGGATTTACTATCGCAACTAGAAGTTGATCTACTCGAACAATCATCCACCAGCGAGCGCTATAAATTATTTAGGAACTGTGTGCTCGCGGTTCTCAATGTGGGCAGCCACACCGATTCAAGCTTAGAAATTTATAATAAATACGAAGACTTTGATATTCGCTTATTAAGCCGCGAACGCGGGATTAAGATCGAACTTGAAAATCCACCAGAATCTGCCTTTGTTGATGGCGAAATTATTACCGGTATTCATGAACATATCTTTTCGGTTATTCGCGATATTCTGTTTATTTGTCAAAAATACGAAAAAGATTTAACAGAGCAAAAAGCCATTACTCATATGGTATTCGATATGCTGCGAAACGCAGGCGCACTGAGAGTAAATAGTGATCCAAGCATGATAGTTTGTTGGGGCGGCCACTCTATTAACGAAGTGGAATACAAATACACCAAACAAGTTGGCTATGAGCTTGGCCTTCGTGGCTTAAACATTTGTACCGGCTGTGGCCCTGGTGCAATGAAAGGTCCGATGAAAGGCGCAACCATTGGCCATGCCAAGCAACGTATTACGAATAATCGTTACTTAGGTTTAACCGAGCCAAGTATTATTGCCGCTGAGCCACCTAACCCGATTGTAAATGAGCTGGTGATTTTGCCTGATATCGAAAAGCGTTTAGAAGCATTCATTCGTACAGCTCATGGCATTATTATCTTCCCAGGTGGGGCGGGTACCGCAGAAGAGCTGTTATACCTTTTAGGTATTTTGCTACACCCAGATAACGAAAAACAATGTTTACCAGTGATCCTTACTGGCCCTAAAGAAAGTGAAAACTACTTTATTGAGCTGTGTAAATTCGTTGAGAAAACTCTCGGTAAAGCGGCGCTAGATAAGTTTGAAGTGATCATCGATGATCCAGAGCGAGTTGGTAAAACGCTTAAAGCAAAGATGGCTGAAGTACGCGAATACCGTAAAAGCCAAGGCGATGCTTACTACTTTAACTGGACATTAAAAATCGATAATGATTTCCAACAGCCGTTTGCACCAACTCATGCTAATATGTCGAGCTTAGATTTACATTTAGATCAACCAACTCAGCAACTCGCAGCTAATTTACGCCGTGCGTTTTCAGGCATTGTAGCTGGTAATGTTAAAGACGAAGGCTTACAAGCCATCAAACAACATGGCCGCTTTGTGCTAAGTGGTGAACCTGCGCTTATGGCTGATATGGACAAACTACTGGCAGCATTTGTTGAGCAAGGCCGAATGAAGTTGCCTGGCAGTAAGTATATTCCTTGCTATGAGATCAAAGCCTAACAGGAGCCTATGTGACAACCCAATTACTTTTAATAGATGCGCTAAATCTTATTAGGCGCATCTATGCTGTTGATAGTAATCAGAGTCATCACAGTGAAGAGCATATGATAAAAGCAAGCTGTGCCCGAGTGGCACATGCTTGCAAAAAGTTACGCCAGCAAACGAATGCAACTCACGCGATTGCCGTGTTTGATGGTGAAAGAAGTTGGCGTTATCACTACTTTGAGGCCTACAAAAGCACTCGTTCACCAATGCCTGACACCCTCAAGCAAAACTTATCACGCTTTAAACAAGCAATTGAAGACACTGGCATTGTGGTGTTTTCACCTGATAATGATGAAGCCGACGATATCATTGCCACCCTTGCTTACAAGGCCGCAACTAATAATGTGCCTTCTACCATCGTTTCTACTGATAAAGGGTTTTTGCCGTTTTTATCTGAGCAAATTGCAATTTTTGATTACTTTAAAAAACAGTATATTGAGCTTGAAGATATCAAGCAGCGCTTTGATGTACCAAAGCATCGACTTGCTGATTTTTGGGCATTAGCAGGTGATAAAACTAATGATATTCCGGGCGTTAAAGGGATAGGTAATAAGTCGGCGCAGCAATTAATAAACGATTATGAGTCGATAGAAGCGGCCATGAACGATGATGAGCTAAACCCGACTCTTAAACGTAAGCTGAGTTCAGAAATGGACATGTTCGTAATTTCAAAAAACCTTGTTATGCTGCGTACCGATATTAACTTAGGCTTTAGTTTAAAGCAGTTAAGGCTCAATTAGTCGCAATCTCGTAGCACAGTTTGCCAACTGAGCGTATACTGAAAATTCGCGTTAGTTTTATAGAGTTACACATGTTTAAAAAGGTTTTCCAATATCTGGTACTTGGGTTAGGTGTTTATGCACTGATAGCAACCCTAGTGATCACTTTTTATAAAGATGATCCGCAAGCCATGATCTGGCAAGACCGTGAAGCTTTTAATAAACGCTATATCGCAAAACTATCGATTGATAAGCCTGAAAACCTGAATGCGGTGCTTGATTATTTAGGTAGCCCCGATCTAACCTATGCAAAACGAGTCGAAGACAATGTTTGGCAGATTATTTTTTACCGCACTCAGCATGTTAAATCTGATGGCATAACCACCATCGATGAATGCACAGGCCTACTATTTAAAAATGGTCAGCTGGTATTATGGGGGCCAAGTGCCTATGAAAGCTATCAACAAGAAACCTAACCGCTTATGATGGAAAACGTGACGCCACGGGAATTGGCACGCTTATTTGATAGTACACACCAGCTACTTAAGCTTTATCATCAAAAGCAAAAATGGTCACAAATTTTCCCTTTATTAAGTAACCTAGCTGAGCGTTATTACCTGCTGTATCAAGCCTGCCCAAAAGGTATGCAAGCACAACTAAGCTTGTATGTACCGAACCATGGTTACACCACAAACTTAGTTGTAAACCAATGTGTTGTAGCCTGCATTTTGTGCCGGAGCCTTAACTACAACCAAGCCATTAGCGAACAAATAATTAGCTGCTGTTTAGCCAATTACCTCTGCGTGCAATCACAAAGTAATAAGTTAGCGGCAGGACAGACCCTGACGGCTCAAGATAAAAAGCTTTGGCAGTGTCGCCATCAATTAGCAGCAAAATTACTAAAGGACTCAGGCCCACATACGCTTTCTATTCAGCATTTATTAGCGCGTTTAAATAAATATAAGCAAGCACTCTTAAGCGCGCCGAAAATTATGATTTACGATGGCGCAACAACCTTAGTTGCTTTGGCTAATATTATTGCCATGAATACGACTTACCGGGAGTCGGGTGGTCACATTAGTGTGCACAAAGCCTTAGCTGATATTTATTTACGCACCCCTAATGAATTTGCCCAAAATGCTATAAAAGCACTGATTGCGCATATTGGCCCTTACATTCCGGCCAGTGAAGTAAAGTATGCCGAACAAATACTTATTTATTTAGCCACAGATGAACACGGCCGCCATATTTTGGTTGATGCCAGCCGCCCTGAAAAAATTCGCTGGCATCGCTTTAAAGCGAGCTTAACTATTTTTGACAAACAAAGACATTGTAAAGACACTCGTTTGCTGTACACAGTTTGGTTTAGTGAAAACATTAACTTTGCTGAGTCACAGCCAATAAATCAGCAGCGAAGGCAGCACTATTTAGAGCTAATTAGTTCTTTAAAAGTATCGCAAGAATATAGCTACCGTGGCTTAAATAAACTTTTAAGTCCCTACCCTGAATTGATAACCCAGCTTACTGTTGCCTCTAAACCCTATAATAAAGAGCAGCAAAGAGCTAAAGACTTGCGCCATTGTTTATCTATGGTCGGATACGATAACGCCCCTGCGATTATCCAAAAAGTATTATTTCAACGCTTGGTTGCAACCACCTCTCACCCGCTTTTTCAGCATATCTCTAAGCGCCTTGAGAATATGGTACGCATTATTCAGGCGCTATTTAAGCACACCGATTCTATTCAATTTGAGCAAGTTACTTTGCCCTTATATGCCTATGTTTTATACCTTTGCGAACATCAAGCAACCAGTATTTCTCGTAAAACTGTATTTGACCAGGCCGAAGAACAGGTAATAAGCCCACCACTTGCCTGTTTGTTTGGCGTTAGTCACTTAAACCAAGAGCCACTAACGGCGTATTTAAATCAACTGATTGGCGATAACAGTTGGACACAGCATTTACTTGGTAGTGAGCAACATAAAAAACAAACTCTCGATATCAATGAAAAACATTGGGTCGCGATTAAGCTATTTACTTATTATGTTTTTCAACCCAAAGCGTTATTTAGTAGTTGGCAAGAACAGGTTATTTTCGACAGCTTATCGGCTGCTGGTTGGCAATCAAAAGCAGATTTTTATGCATATCTGAAAAACTGTGAATTTGCAGACAATTTTTAGATTGTGTTGTTAAAAAGTGCGAAAACGTTAAATAAATATGAACTTTAGTCTGTTTATAGTCAGTATTCACAGGATAAACTGGCAAAAAGCTGAATAAATTGCTATAAAAGCCGCTTAAATTTTCAAACACATCCACGTAAACCCTCTAACAAGTAAATCGCATGCTATTTCGCGATAAGTTTACGTGTTTATCTACTCATAAATAGGAAAAGTAAATGGCTAAACAAACCATCACAGTGATCAAAGGCGACGGCATTGGTCCTAGCATTATTGATTCAGCACTTGAGATCCTTAAAGCTGCAGGTTGCGATTTTGATTATGAATTCGTTGATGCTGGCCTTGCTGCCCTAGAAAAAACTGGTGAGTTACTTCCGCAAGAAACAATCGACACAATCGCGCGTAACAAGATCACTTTAAAAGGTCCATTAACGACTCCGGTTGGTGAAGGTTTCACTTCAATCAACGTAACTTTACGTAAAAAGTTTGGCCTTTACGCTAACGTTCGTCCTGTAAAATCATTCGCAGGTACACAAGCTCGTTACGACGACATCGATATCATCACTATTCGTGAAAATACACAAGGCATGTACTCAGGTCTTGGCCAAGTGGTTTCTGAAGATGGTAACGAAGCAGAAGCAATGTCAAAAATCACCCGTGAAGGTGCAGAAAAAATCGTTACTTTTGCATACGAACTAGCGGTACGTGAAGGCCGTAAAAAAGTGACGGCTGTACACAAAGCTAACATCCTTAAATCAACATCTGGTTTATTCTTAAAAGTTGCACGTGAAGTAGCTGAGCGTTACCCACAAATCGAATCAACAGAAATGATTGTTGATGCAACTTGTATGAAACTAGTTATGACTCCTGATGAGTTTGATGTAATCGTTACTACAAACTTATTCGGTGACATCCTATCTGACCTATGTGCTGGTCTTGTTGGTGGTTTAGGTATGGCTCCTGGCGCAAACATCAGTGAAGATGCAGCAATCTTCGAAGCTGTACACGGTAGCGCACCAGATATCGCTGGTAAAAACCTTGCAAACCCAACTTCAGTGATCTTAGCATCTATCCAAATGCTAGAGCACCTAGGTATGGGCGACACTGCAGAGCGCATCCGCAGCGCAGTTGCTGATGTTATCAAATCAGGCGACCGTACAACTCGCGACCTAGGCGGCAGCCACGGTACTACAGACTTCACTCAAGCTGTAATTGAGCGTCTATAAAAAACATTTGTTTAAGGCTTATGACAAGCTAATAACCCTTAAACACCTCCTTACCAAAAGCCAGTCTACGACTGGCTTTTTTATTCTCTCTACTTAATTGAATACTTAAATGGACATCCACTTTTATTTTTTAGCTTATTTGGACATCCACTTTTATCTTTTTAGTAAAACCTCAACATAAAACTAGACACCCACTTTAACCACTACACTTCCACAAGACTAACTAGACATCCAACTTAAAATTTCTCACTTCTCAAAATTATGGCTAAACTTGTATTGTTCAACTCAAGGAGGAGAAGAGCATGGCAACCCCGCGTAGAAACTTAATTAGCGTTTCAAACACACCTTACTATCACTGCATTTCACGCTGCGTTCGTCGCGCTTATTTGTGTGGACAAGACCCACTTACGGGTCGTTCATATGAACATAGGCGGGGTTGGGTTGAAAAGAAACTACTTCAACTTGGCAGGATATTTTGTATTGATATTTGCGCCTATGCTGTAATGAGTAATCACACTCATCTGGTTCTTCACATTGATATAGCAAAAGCTAAGCGTCTAAATAATAAAGCGATTCTAATTAGGTGGCACAAATTATTCAAAAGTACATTCCTTTGCCAACGGTTCTTAAATGGCGAATTACTAACACAAGCAGAGCTTTCTGCGGTTAATACCAGGGTAAATTTATATCGTGAGAGGCTCAGCAGTATTAGTTGGTTTATGCGAGTCCTTAACGAGGGTATTGCACGAAAAGCGAATCAAGAAGATGAGTGCAAAGGACGGTTTTGGGAAGGTCGCTTTAAATCACAAGCTTTACTTGATGAAGCTGCACTTGCTGCATGCCTTGCTTATGTAGATTTAAATCCTGTTAGAGCAAAAGCGGCTGATTTACCTGAGCAATCTGACTACACCAGTATTAAATCTAGAATTAATGCAGCTCAAAATAATAAGCAACCAAAATCGCTTATGCGTTTTGCAGGTAGACCTCGTAAACATATGCCTAAGGGACTACCATTTGAGCTCAAAACATACCTGCAACTTGTTGATTGGACAGGCCGCTCAATACGAGAAAATAAGCCTGGGAAAATCCCAGATAATACGTTACCAATACTTGAAAGATTAAACATTTGTGCAGAAAACTGGCTCACACTTACTACTTCCTTTACTCGCTCATTTAAAAATACTGCAGGTAAAGAACAAGCAATCACAGCTTATACAAATCACATGAAGCGAAAACGAAGAAGCTCTATAGCTAATAGCTTAGCCTTATTTACTTAGTTACACATTCGACACTAGAAATCAATTTTACAAATCCAATCCTTTTAATTCTAGAAGCATAACAACTATTGCAACTAGCACTGACCAGTGTGTAAAACTAAAAAAATAACTCAGCACATAAGACTGAAATTTAATTAATGACAATGAAAAATCACTATTTTTATAGCAATTCAACTTGTTCTGAATAATTCACATCTATCTTTAGCTGATTCTTATTAAAAATAAGTTGGGTGTCTGGTTAAATATTTAAGTTGGCTGTCTTTTTAAAAATTAACCAAACCTTATTGTAGCGAGGTGTTAAGATGGGTGTCTAATTATAAAAAGAAACCTATTCTGATAGTAGCTAAGTTATGCAAGGCAGTAACGTAAATGCATTATCTATTGGTATAGTTAGCAATTTGCCACACGAACAATTCAATGCATAGTTCCACCAAAAAACAATAACAATTAAGCATGTGGGTGCAACAAAAATATCAAAAAACTTAAATACAGAAAAATTAATGCAAAAAGCCACATTTGCGGTTGACATCAGTTTCCAAAATGCTTAAAAATACTCCTAACATTTTTTAAACAGCAGCCATCTAGTCGGCTGTGCATTTTTTAGAAGAAAATTAAAAAATAATGAATATTCGCCGTCACCTTTTAGTCGTCAACGTTCTCGTACTGGTCTTAGTTACAAGCCCAGCGGGAGGCTATTAAAAGGTGAAAGCACGCTTTTTAAAAAACCCCCGCCATATGCGGGGGTTTTTTTATGCATTTATGCTTGCACACACAGAGGAATGAGGATGAGTACAACTGAATATAATGGATCCGAACTAGTTGTTCGGGCACTTAAAGAATTGAATGTTAAGTATATTTTTGGCTACCCTGGCGGGTCTGTTCTTGATTTATATGACGCGTTATTTCAACAAGAAGATATTGAACATATCTTAGTACGTCACGAACAAGCCGCTACTCATATGGCTGATGGTTATGCCCGTGCTACCGGGGAAGTCGGTGTGGTGCTAGCAACTTCTGGCCCTGGCGCTACAAACTGTGTAACAGGTATCGCAACAGCATACATGGATTCTATCCCAATGGTGGTGTTATCTGGCCAAGTTCCTACTGGTTTAATTGGTGATGATGCATTCCAAGAAACTGATATTGTTGGTTGTTCTCGCCCTATCGTAAAACACAGCTATAACTGTCGTAGCGCAAAAGATATTCCAACAATCTTAGCTAAAGCATTCTACTTAGCCAGCACAGGCCGCCCTGGCCCGGTTGTGGTTGAATTACCTAAAGATATGCTTAACCCTGAGCTAAAGTTTCCATTCGAATTTCCAAAAACAACTGAGCTTCGAACTTATAACCCGAACACTAAAGGCCACTCAAAACAAATTCGAAAAGCAGTTAGCGCAATTTTAGAAGCTAAAAAACTGGTTATTTACTCAGGTGGCGGCATTATTCTATCAAATACCTCTGAGCAACTAACTCACTTGGTTGAATCATTAAATGCGCCAATCACTAACACCTTAATGGGCCTAGGTGGTATCAGCGGTACTCACCCTAACTTTATTGGTATGTTAGGTATGCATGGCAGCCTTGAGGCAAATAAAGCCATGGCAAATGCTGATGTTATTCTAGCTTTAGGCGCTCGATTCGATGATCGGGTAACAAATAACGTTAAAAAGTTCTGCCCTAATGCCACGATTGTTCATGTTGATGTTGACCCAACTTCTATTTCTAAAACAATTAAAGCGCACATCCCGGTTGTTGGCTGCTTGAAAACAGTGCTTGAGCAGTTACAAACGGCGATTGATAAGAGCCCTATTTCAATTGATCGTTCGGCACAAGAAGACTGGTGGCGTCAAATTATTAGCTGGCGTGAACAAAAATGCCTAAGCTACAGCACTGATGGCGATAAAATCAAACCACAAGCCGTTATCGAGGCAATTTACAAAGCAACCAATGGAGATGCTTACATTAGCTCTGATGTGGGTCAGCATCAAATGTTTGCAGCTCAGTATTATCCGTTTAAACACCCTCGCCAATGGATTAATTCTGGTGGCTTAGGCACCATGGGCTTTGGTTTACCTGCGGCAATGGGCGTTAAGCTTGCCTTCCCTGAAAAAGAATCTATCTGTGTAACGGGTGATGGTTCAATCCAAATGAACATTCAAGAGCTATCAACATGTTTACAATACAATTTAGCTGTAAAAGTAGTGTCATTGAATAACCGCTCACTGGGCATGGTACGTCAATGGCAAGATATGATGTATTCTGGTCGTCATTCATCTTCTTACATGGAATCACTTCCTGATTTCGTAAAATTAGTAGAGAGCTATGGCCACGTAGGTATTCGCGTTGATCATATTGATGAGCTTCAACCTGCTATTGAAAAAGCAATGTCTATTAACGACAGACTGGTATTTTTAGATATCTGTGTAGATGAAAAAGAACATGTTTACCCTATGCAAATCAAGCTAGGGGCAGTCGATGATATGTGGTTACGTAAAGGAGTAAAAGCATAATGCGCCGTATTTTATCAATCTTATTAGAAAACGAACCTGGCTCGTTATCGCGCATTGTAGGCTTATTTTCACAGCGTGCTTACAACATCGATAGTCTGACTGTTGGCACAACTGACGATCATTCTCTTTCGCGTATTACCATTACAACCATGGGTGATGATCGCATCGTTGAGCAAATCACTAAACAAGTGAACAAGCTTGTAGATGTTCTAAAGATTATTGACTTAACCGAAATGGCACATATCGAGCGTGAGCTATTATTGGTGAAAGTTTTTGCCCAAGATGAAACCACTCGAGCAGCAGTAACGCGTGTTGCTGATGTGTTCCAAGGTGCTATTTTAGATATGGGGCGCCACAGCTACACACTACAACTTGTAGCGAGCACAGAAAAGATTGAATCTTTCCTTGATACCCTGCGTCATGAATCAGACATTATTGAAGTTGTACGTTCAGGTGCTGTTGGTATTGGTCGTGGTGATAAAGCGTTAAAGGCATAAGCCTTTTTCGCTATCGCAACAAAACGCCAGTTACAAAAAAAGGGCTATAAGCCCTTTTTTCAATAATTAGTAAGTTACCCTATTAAGGATTAACTTGGTCTTTAAGACCTTTACCCGCTTTAAAGCTTGGGATAGTTGCTGCTGCGATTTGGATTTCTGCACCAGTTTGTGGGTTACGGCCAGTACGCGCTGCGCGCTCTTTTACTGAGAAAGTACCGAAACCAACTAATGCTACTGAGTTACCTTCTTTAAGAGAGCTAGTAACTGCGCCAGTGAATGCATCTAGTGCACGAGTTGCTGCCGCTTTTGAGATTTCTGCATCAGTAGCAATTTTTTCAACTAATTGAGCTTTATTCATTGTTAGATTCCTATTCGTTATTATTTTGCCTTCGCAAAACCTATCTTTATGCATTTTTGAGAAGTTAGCAACAGCAAATTGCTATTTTTACGTAATTTATTCAAAAATGACTACTATTTAACTATCAATCACAAGGTTAGTGACATCAGTATTAATAAAGACTTAATTTAACTTCCATCACAAAATTTTATGATAGCTAAACCATCATTCAATTTTCTCGATAACCAAGGTAACTTCCCCGACCTCAAAGCCAAACTTATCAATAGCGGTACGGTTTATCAAGCGTGATTGTGTTACCAAGTACATCCAATCATCGAAATTTACCACTAAAGTACTACCATCATATGGAAGCTCGACAGAATATGTCCAATGGAACACGCTTCCATTGCTCTCACCCTTTGCTTCGCCAATCACATCTGATGCTGTCCCTGTGATACTGCCATCATCATTAATGGTGATGTACCAAACACGGGTTTGCGTTTCGCCATCATCATAAACAAATTGCTCGTCAATCACTCCCTGATTGCCATTCCAAGATGCTTGCATGTCTACAACCAGCTTACGTGTTAACTCGCCCTTGTGGTCTTGCACAACGCCGTAGGCTTTGAGCTCACCACTAAAAAACTGCTTAAAGTCAAACTTAGGCTCTGTACCTTGATAATAATCAACATCTGGCGCAGAGCAGCTGGTAATTAACAGTACCATAGCGAAAATAAAGAGTGCTTTGAGCTTAATCATGTTTCCCTCCAATAAGCTGTTTACGAAGTGATGGTTCAGACGTGTCGGCGCTTAACCAAATTGCTAAGAAGTTGTCAGCGAATCTTTTATCATCGATTTGCCCTAGCTCTTTGTCATTAAAGTAAAAAGTACCAATTCCTTGTTCGTTTGTTTGAAAAGACAACGAATCGTTTTTTTTGATATCAGGCCAAAGGGCTAATAATTGGTTATCGTAAGTACCTACCATGTCATTGAGCTTTAAATGTTGCCATTGCTCGTTGGTTGCTTTGACGATGTCTTTCGCATCGAAATCCCGCAAATAAGTAAGTGTAAGTTTGCTTGGGTGTTGGCCAAACTGATACGAGCCCGATGGAGTCTCTAATTTAGCGTTATAAACATCCCAAAACAGATACTCCATTTTCGCTTGGCCCACCGTTTTAAAGCCATTTGCATACACTCCCGCAGAGAACAATAACGCAGCAAATAAACTTAAATTAAGTGACTGTTTCATCAAATAATCCTTAAAGTTGTGTTATCAAACACTACGAAAAACCACCTAAAACTGATCATTTAGCCGCTAAAAATCGCTTATTAATAGCGATAATAGCCATAAACATACTTGCCCAACCTAAGCCATAAACAAGCCAAAACTGCCAAAGAACGAGCTCAGTATTAAGCACTTCAAAGCGCATTCCAGCGTAGTAACTAGCAGGAGCGAATAACGCGCAAACACCCCATGCAATATACCAAGGCAGCTTTTGTAAAAACTGCATCGAAGTATTAATGGTTAAAAGCAGTGCAGCCCAAAGTACAACAAGCCATAAAGGAAAAGGACTTACTTTAAAGGCAAGTAAATTAAAGCTGCTGGCGAGCCATTCATAGCCCAGAGCGAGAGGCAAGCCACATAAAAGTAGCCAACTATCTTGCTGGCGTTGCTTTGATAGGTAAATCATCAAAGCGATAACAGCTAAAGCGGGTATCAGAGAATTATGCTCAAGGAGTAAGGCCATAAACCATACCCCTTGAAACAAAGCAAAATTAATAATCGAGCGCGATATCATCGCCAGAATGGCCAAAACGAGGTTTACGGGCAACTAGATGAACTGTACTGATAGCACGGGTTCTAAACGCACCTTCACAGTAAGTTAAATAAAATAACCATAAACGATAGAATCGCTGGTCAAATTTGACTTTATCTATTTCAGGCCAGCTAGCGACAAAGCGCTCGCGCCAATCAGCCAGTGTTCTTGCATAGTGAACACCAATATCTTTTACACTATGCACAACCATGTCTGTTTGCTGCTTTATTTGCTTATTCATTTCGTCTAAGCAAGGCAAACAACCACCCGGGAAGATGTACTGCTGAATGAAATCGGAATTTTTAAGGTAGTGGCTGTAACGCTGATCAGCTATGGTGATTGCTTGAATAAGCATGGCACCACTGTCTTTTAGTAAAGACTGACATTTTGCAAAAAAGCCAGGCAAATACTCATGACCGACAGCTTCAATCATTTCGATTGATACAAGCTTATCGTACTTGCCCTCTAAGAGGCGGTAATCCTGCTTTAATAAAGTAATTTTATGCTCAAGGTTAAGCTCTCTAACCTTTTGTTCAACATAGGCATGTTGCTCATCAGAAATTGTGGTCGTCGTTACATGGCAATCAAAATGCGTTGCTGCATAAATCGCAAAGGCGCCCCACCCTGTGCCAATCTCAATCACCGAATCACCTGGTTGTAAATCAACCTGCTCACAAATCAATGCTAGTTTGTGCTCTTGGGCCTGTTCAAGGCTAGCTTGTTTTGAAGGGTAAACAGCACATGAATACAACATTTCGTCACTTAGAAATGCACTATATAAGTCGTTGCCTAAATCATAGTGCGCCGCAATGTTCTTTTTTGAACCGCTTGCTGAGTTTTTATTTTTAATGTGATTAACTCGGTGCACAATGCCACTCAAAAAGGCGAATTTTTTCTCGAATGCATCTAGCTGATCTTGATTAAGAGCAAATATTTCAATAAGTTTAGTGAGGTTGTCACAATCCCAATAGCCAAGAATATAAGCCTCTCCGGCCCCCACACTGCCAGATAACGCAAATGACTTATACATAGCAGCATCATTTACCGTGACCGTTGCATGTAAATCACTTGTAATGTCACCGAATTGCTCTTTTTGGTTACCCTCTTTTAGGGTAATGCAACCTACATTGATACTGTTGAATGCACCTATTACCAGTTTTTTATAAAGCTTTGTCATCCAGCCGGTCGTTTGGGCTTGTGTTAAATTTGATACTTTTTCCATCACATCACCTAGTTGAATTCTCTTGTTTGCCCGAGTGGCCAATAAATGGCACACGTTTGCAAAACAACTTCAAAGCATGAAGGTAAATACCTTTAAAAATACTTAACGTCATAGCCGGAAACTGTTTAAGCACGGCGCTAACCTGCTCTTTCGTGAGAGGCTGCTTTTGCAAACGCAGGGTTGCATCAAACAAAAGAGTGTCGTCTTTTTTATTTTCAATATGAATCATGGTGTTATCAGAATTCATTCTAATATGCCAATGATAGTTCATATCTAAGTTCATGAAAGGTGATACGGAGAAAACCTTTTTAAAGTTCACTTTTTTTTCAAGGGGTACGACATAATAATGACGCTCATTCCAAGGCGTATTGCTCACTTCAGCAAGCATGTGAGTGAAATCGCCATGACCAGTTTGAAAAAAGAAAAAATTAACCGGGCTAAAATAAATTCCCAAACAGCGCACCTGTCCGAGCATAAAAACACGGGTAAATTCATCGTCAATCCCAAGCTCTTTAATTTTATTAAGTGCACGCTGCTTGAGTGGCAACTGCATATCGGTTTGATAATTAAAATAATCGCTCTGATTAAATTTAAGTGCCTTAAAGCCACTTAAGCCAAGCCAAGGATGAACTCCATTAAGCTCGTCAGGCTTAGCTAAATCGACCCACATCATATAAAGTGGGTACTTAAAGTGATGCTCTTTGACGGCAAAGCGCCTGTGGCGAACATCACCTACATATATGGCGCTATTCAAACTCGACTCCGAGTTGCTTTGCCACATTTACAGCACTTCTTACACCGTCTTCGTGGAAGCCGTTGTACCAGTACGCACCGCAAAAATAGCTATTATTTTTACCGTCTATAAGAGGCTTTTGCTGCTGAGCGGCAATCGACTGTTTATTAAATACCGGATGATGATAGGTAAACTCGCGTAAAATTTTATCTTTTTTGATGCCATCAAGGTGGTTAAGCGTGACACAAAATTGCGTGTCGCTCTTAATGCCTTGCAAAATATTCATCTGATAAGTCACAACAGCAGCTTTGTCTGTGTTGTTATTTAACAGATAATTCCAGCTCGCCCATGCGGCTTTGCGTTTAGGTAGCAGTGTAGTATCAGTGTGTAGTACCACTGAATTAGCCGTATAAGGTATAGCTGCGAGAACGCTTTTTTCGTCTTCGCTAGGGTCTAATAACAGCTTTAAAGCTTGATCTGAGTGACAAGCAAACACAACTTTGTCGAATGTTTCACTATGACCATCATCGAAATGGACATGCACACTATCATCTTTTCTAGATACCGAGCTGATATTACTATTTAAACGAATTTTATCAGCAAAACCTTGGATCATAGGTTTAATGTATTCGCGAGAGCCACCCGGAATAACATACCACTGCGGGCGATTAGTGATATCCAACAAACCGTGGTTATAAAAAAACTTAACAAAAAACTCTACGCCAACTTGTGCCATTTCTTTAATGCTTGTAGACCAAATAGCAGCGCCCATCGGCAAGATATAATGAAAACGAAAGAACTCGTTAAAGTCATGCTCGTCTAAAAACTCGCCTAGAGTTTGATTTTCTTTATAATTTTTTTCAGCATGTAATGATTTACACACATCATTAAAGCGCACAATGTCTTTTAAAAGTTTCCAGAATTTAGGGCGAAAGATATTGCGCTTTTGTGCGAACAAACTCCAAAAAGTATGGCCGTTATATTCAAAGCCGGTTTGTTCGTTATGCACACTAAAGCTCATTTGCGTTTTCTGACGCTCAACACCCAAGCGCTTAAGTAGTTTTTCAAAATATGGGTAAGTTCGGTCGTTAAAGACAATAAAGCCTGTATCAACAGCGTACTCAACGCCATCAACTTTTACGTCTATGGTTGCAGTATGGCCACCTATGTAGTCGTTTTTCTCAAATACGGTTACATCGTAGTGCTTATGCAATAGGTGCGCACAGCTTAAACCCGCTATGCCAGATCCAATAACAGCCACTTTTTTCAACGTGATAATCCTTTTGCAAGCTTCAGCCAAAGTGGCGTAGGAAGCATTCTTAAAAATTTTAAAATGAAGGTAAAACGGTGCGGAAAGTGCACTTCTTTGCGCCTTTTCGCGACCCCTTTATAAATATAATTTGCCGCTTTTTCTGCACTCACCGCCATTGGCATTGGAAAGTCATTTTTGTCTGTAAGCGGCGTTTTAACAAAACCTGGGTGAACTAAAGTGACATCGATATCTTTTAAATCAACCGCCAAGCTATTGGCTAAATAACTTACACCGGCTTTAGACGCACCATATGCTTGGCTGCGTGGTAAGGGTAAATAAGTCACACTAGAGCTTACGATTACAAGCTGACCACCGGGCTTTATTTTTGGTAATAACGCCTCCAGGCAATAGCCCATACTGAGCAAGTTGGTCGTGATCACCCGCTCAAACAAACTGCTGTCAAAATTGCGAGCATCATCAATGTATTCACAATTGCCAGCATTGAGAATAACCCGGTCAAATTGTGTATAAGCCACTGTGCTCGAACGAATATCTTGAAGGTCGGTTGCGTCAAACTGGCAAGACTCTATATTTTGATGCTGGCTCAATTTAGCAAGCTTTTCTGTATTTCTACCGCATGCAATGACCTGTTCATTATTGTCTGCATAAAGCTTTGCTAATGACTCGCCAATACCTGAGGTAGCACCTGTAATTAATGTCGTCATTATGCACTCGCTCTTTTATCGATGTATTTCACAGCCGAGCCAAGCACTGGAATATGCCTATAAAGCATAGCGCCTACATCAAAATAATCGCGGTGATTAATTATTTTATTGCTAGCAAATTTTAAACGGCTATGACCCGCAACCGAGATTGCTTTGCCTTTGTTTAGCTTTGGATGGCGATAATACATGGTCCAATAGATAAAAGCGGTGTCGTCTTTGCTCTGAATATTTTCAGTAACATAGCTGTCTTCGATAGCGAATTCACAAGAAAGCACATTGGCGTAGAGGTTTTTGAAATAGTCACGCAGCTCCCCAAGACCATTTACTGCATGCAAAGGATCTGCAAACTGGATATCTGGGTGATAAATTTCATCCAGTAACTGTAAATTGTCTTTATTGAGTGATTGATAAACATCAATAAACCTATCAAGGATCGCCTTGTCCATGTCACACCTTAAATGCGTTTAGCGCTCGCTCTCGCGCGGCTTTATGATCAACAATTGCTGGCCAATAACTGCTCGACTTACCCTGTTTCGCTAAATAATCATGCGGAAAATGGATTTGTTTAGCAGGTATTTTTTCCAGCTCTGGTAAATATTTACGGATAAATTCACCATCTGGATCAAATCGCTCACTTTGGGTGATAGGATTAAAAATTCGAAAATACGGCTGAGCATCACACCCCGTACTTGCAGCCCATTGCCAGCCACCGTTGTTAGATGCAAGGTCGCCGTCTATGAGATGCTGCATAAAAAAGCGTTCGCCTTTACGCCAATCAATTAATAAGTGCTTAGTTAAAAAGCTCGCGACCACCATGCGTAAACGGTTATGCATCCAGCCAGTTTGCAGTAGCTGCCTCATTGCAGCATCGACTAACGGGTAGCCTGTTTTACCTTCGCACCATGCTTTAAAGTCGCTTTCATCATCACGCCACTTCACGGCGTTGTATTTCTCATTAAAGTTATCGTATTTATTTAGATTTGGATAGATAGCGATAAGATGACGGTAAAACTCACGCCAAATCAGTTCGTTAACCCAACAAAACAAGTTACTTTTACTACTTCGTAGTACATCCGGGTGGCGCTGCTGGATCAGTGCCAATAGTTGATGAACGCTAATAATGCCAAGTGCTAAGTAAGGGCTTAAACCTGAAGTGCCTTTAATGCTTGGGATATCACGCTGGTCTTGATATGTTGCTAGCTTCTCTTCAATAAAGCGCGCGCAAACGTGGCTGAGCGTTTCATCATCGACAGGCCACTTTTCTGAGTTGCCGTCTGAGGCTAATAACTCACTTGGCTGCCACTCAATGGGCTCGAACATCTCTGGCGGCTCAGCAAAATAAAAGTGGGTGTCTTGATAAACTTTTAGCCATGCATTTTTAAATGGCGTGAATACTTTAAACATTTCGCCGCTTTGATTCTTGATACTCCCTGGCGGCGCAATTACATCGCCGTCGTATGCGCAAAAAGCAATCCCTTTACTATCAGCGTACTGTAAAAAGGCATTATCTCGGTTTACTTCATTAAGCTCATATTCGTTGTTAGCGTATACATTTTTTACTTGGTGTTGCTCGCAAAATGACGCTAATTTTTCAACACAACCGGCGTAATCAGCTGCATCAATAATATGTAATTCAATACCTTTACTTGCTAAAAGCTTCCCCAAGAAGCTAAGCCTACGCTTTAATAAATCTAGCTGAATATCAGCCACATCATGCTTTTGCCATTGCTTTTCAGTAATAAAAAATACCGCATTTCTGCAACCATTTTCGATTGCCTGATACAAAGCGTCGTTATTAAAAAGGCGCAGATCGCGCCTAAACCAAAATAATGTATTCATTAAATTCCGTAGCGTAGTTTTAATTCGTTCGGATAGGGGTCAAGATACACTTGCTGAGCAAGATACTCGTTTGGGTGCACTTTTAAATGATGCTTAATTAACGTAAGAGGTACGTAAAGTGGCACTAACCCTTGGCGATATTCATCGATGGCATCACGTAGTTCTTGCTTTTCAATCTTAGAAAGCGATTTTTTAAAATAACCTTGCAAGTGCATTAATGTATTAGCGTTATTTTTACGTGAAGCTGGTTTTTTAAGGGCTGTCATTAACCCCAAAATATATTCATCAGCCAAAGTTTGGATATCTTCGCCATCAAAAGTACCAAGCAGATTTCCTAAGCTACGGTAAGCTTCGTAGTTATGAGCCATCAATAAGTACTTATATTGGGCATGAAACTGAGTCAATCTATGTACTGTGAGTGGTTGTTCGCTTAATGTTTGCCAGTGCTTATAGGTATAAACACGCATTACAAAGTTTTCGCGAAGGTGCATATCATTTAAACGACCGTTTTCTTCGCAAGGTAACAATGGGTTATGTGCCATTATTTGCTCTGCAAAAAAGCCGATACCTTCTGAGGTATTGCCCGTTCCCGCTTCGTTGTAGATTTTAATACGTTCCATTCCGCAACTAGGGCTTTTGGCACAAAATACAAAGCCGCTTAAATCTGCAGTTTGCTCTGTCGCAACACGTTTACCGTATTCTGTTAATTTAGGGCCAACATCGCCAGTGCCATCTGGGCGGCACACTTTAATAGTATCGCCAACACGCACTTGACGAATAGTTGGTCGAGGGATTGGCAGGCCTACCGCTACTTCAGGACAAAACTTTTTATATTCAACATGGTTAGCCAACTCATCCATGCAAAAATTAGATTTTTTGTGCCCGCTGTCAAAGCGAACTTTGTCGCCTGCTAAGCAGGCGCTTAAACCAATTTTAATTGTCGATTGCTGCATATAAACTCTACTAATAGATAAGATTACCAATTGGGTTCAGTAATTTACTAATACCTTTATTGAAGTGTAGGGCACTACTAACAACTGTAAAGCACAAGCACCCTTCAATCGTTTTTGGTGTGTGATTGTGACGACCATCTAACATCATAAAGTCACCCGGTACATAGTGTCCGTCTTCATCACTAAACTCCCCATCTAATAATAAAGTGAGCTCAAATCCAGTATGAGTGTGCTCAGGTATTTCACCACCCGCATCAATATGAAGCAGGCTTGCTCGTAATGGGCCATCTTCTAAATCAATACGAGAGCGGGCAAGTTTGCCTATTTGCATAAAATTGCTGTGGCCAATGCGTGTAAGTGCTCTAGGTAAAGTGTAGGTTTTATCTTTAACATCAACTGACACCTGTTCTTGCTCGTACACTTCATCAATTGATTCATCAGCGGTGATGGCATCAAAAAGTGTTTTATCGAACATATCATCCAAGTCGGTAGCTGATTCAGTAAAAACATTATCAGCATTTTTCGCTTCAAGCGCAGCGAGTTCGTTTTGACACACAGGGCACATTTCAACATGAATAGCGACTGCAACACTCAAAGTGGCAGGTAGATTACCTTCACTGAACTTGGCAAGCAATTCGTTGCTAGGATGGTGCTTAATCATGGTGATCTCCCATTTCATTGCGTAACTTCTGCAAGGCTAAGCGAAGACGAGATTTCACTGTGCCTACGGGAATATTTAAATGTTCAGCAAGCTGCTCTTGCGACATATCTTGAAAGTACACCCCGCGCACAACTTCACGTTGCGCAAGCGGTAGTTTATCAAGGTACTGTTTGATCTGTTTATCTTCTAAGTGGTCACTGAATTCGTGCTGGCCCGGCTCGGCTTCATCTATCAATGGCCAGATATCTTCACTAATGCACTCTTCTTTGCTGCTCTTCATTTTTCTTAGCATATCGAAAGAGGCATTACGCATTACTGTGTATACCCAAGTTGTCGCTGCACCTTTTTCTTTGTGGTAAAGGTGTGCTTTACGCCAAACTGAGGTTAGTGTTTCTTGAACTAATTCCATCGCTTGTGCTTCAGAACCGAACTGCTTTATTCCAAAACGTTTAATTTTTGGTGAGAAATATTGGAAAAGTATTGCAAACGCACGTTTATCACGGTGCTCAGCAACAGCAAATAAAGCATCAGCAAGCTCTTTGCTTGGAGTATCTGGCATGGCAGAGTATTGACCTGTGTTAGGTTTACAACCTGTTTGAAGTTGTTGACTTACCATCTTTATGTCATCCAATTATTGTCGTTTAAAGTAATACGGCAAATAGTTGATGTTAGATCACATTAATCAGTAAATTCGTTGTTGATTAGAGTATGGAGGAAACTTAGCAAGTTTTCAAAGTTAGATTTATAAGCAAGTTGTTGTTTTTTAACTAACGATATTGGCAAAATTTCAAGCCAACGGGCAACAACCCAAGCAAGGTTATCGAATTGTGGGACTTTATATAGGCCTGCTAAATCCGGCTGATTTGCAAATACAGCACGAAGTGTGTCACTCAATAAAGTGTTTTCGTCATTAATTGGCGTGCTTACGTACCATGAAGGTGACGTAATTATTTCGATGTCAGCATGTCGAAGTTGCTGCTTATCCTGAAAAGCGTTATGCATAGACACTGCATGCTCAGCATAAACATCAATTAATAATTGACCATTATCATCTTGATTGAAGTCGGTTATTTGCACTAAACAACCAATTTCGGGCAAGTTAAGATCTGTATCGTGTTGGTAAGTGCACAGCACAAAACCAGTGTTATCTTGTACAGCTTCTTTGACCATCGTTAAGTAACGCTGCTCAAAAATTCTTAGCTTGGTGAACCCTTCAGGTAAAATAAAAACCGGTAAAGGAAAAATCGCACGCTTCATAAAGTCTACTATTCTAAAACCACATGCCTTTAATTACGTGCGCTTTTAATCCGCCGATCAATATTTCATGAAATCTTAATATCTACTTTGTACCTTAGAAGTTGAACCATTGTGCAACGTTACGAAATAATTCGATAGATGCATATGCACTGAGTAAACTCAAAACCGGTGCAACCATAAGTAAAAATAAGCTGATTTCACTACTCATTGTCTTGTTTCCTTACTGCTTGTTTGTTGCTTTAGGAGCTTGAGCAACTTTTAACTCTTCTTCTTTCGAAGCAATTGCATCTTCACTCATGTAAGTATCTAGTAACTTTTGAGCATCAAACTCAATGCTGTTCATTACGCTTTCCTTCAGCTCGTTACTCGCTTGTTGAACATAGCTTTTAACAGATTGTGTAATTGTGTTGCTGATATCTAATTCAAAGTCAGTAGCACTTGCTTGAGTTGACCCTAATACAAGTAACGCAGCAGTAGTTAATTTAAGTGAGTTATTCATAGTGGTATTCCTTGTCTCTTTAAGTAATTAGTCGTAATTACTTAATCAAAGGTTGTGCCACCCTGAAAATAAATTTTAAACCATTGATTTTTAATAGATTAAAAATTAATTTATTTTTTAAGCTCATTCAGTATTGGTT
>NZ_JAKEVM010000110.1 GCF_022398475.1 Pseudoalteromonas shioyasakiensis
ATCTATTAAACGCCGGTAGGTGTTAGCGCTTATCGATGCAGTTTTGTAGCAGCTGCTGCCAAAAGTCGATGCCTTTGCGTCTTGCTAGTTTAATGTTGTGCTCTGGGATCGATTCGGGTTCATCGTAGCTGTCTAACGCTTCGCTCATGCTGGCTTCACGGATCAAATGCAGTGTTGGGTAAGGTGCACGATTCGTATAGTTTGCAGCGTCGCTGTCATCGCTATCAGCAAACACATAGTCAGGATGAAAGTTGGCTATTTGATACTTACCTTCATAGCCTTGCGCAGCTAAAAGCGCATTGGCTAAATCGACTAAATCTAAGAACTCTTCAAAATCCTTAAAGCCTTGCTCAAACATTAATAAAGTGGTTTCGCGCTCTGCTTGTTGGTCTAACGCGCTACATTGCTCAAGCATATCCATTACTGCATCATCAAGCGTAATAGACTGACTGATTTGATAATGAATGCAATTGCTTTCAACTTCTTTACGGGCAAACGGGCAGAAATTGTATTTTACGATTACGCTTGATACCCATTCGCGCATTTGTATTTCTGGGCGATTCATCGCTTGCTTTGAAGTCACATTATTTCTCTATTCTATTTTACTTTTCTATCGTACTTTTCTAAGTAAAGCTCAATTAAATTAACCGTTTTACTGATGGCGCCTTGATTGTTAGCAACGCATTTCGCAGCTTGTTGACCGAGCTTAATCGTCTTTTGTACATCAGTACTCAAAGCGATAAGTGTGTCAGCAAGGTGATTTTCATCGGTAACGGTTTTAGCTCCTTGAGCACTAATCAGCTCAGGATAAATATGGTCAAAGTTATAGGTATGAGGACCTGCTAATACGCCAACAGAAAACGCTGCTGACTCTAACGGATTATGGCCGCCTCGCTCGATTAAACTACCACCAACATAGCTGATGTTTGCCACACCATATAAGCATTGTAACTCACCTAACGTGTCAGCTAACACAACTTGTTGGTTGTTATAGTTATCTTCACTGCGACGGCTAAAGCTTAAATTTGAGCTTTTTAAAACTTCAGCGACTTTATCAAATTGCTCTGGGTGACGTGGAGCAATAATCAAAAGTGCGTGGGGTAACGCTTTTAACAGCTTTTCATGAGCAGTTAAAATAAGCTCATGTTCAACAGGGTGAGTGGAGCCTGCAACCCAGATAAAGCGCTCGTTGTTATACTGTTTTTTTAGTACTGCAACTTTATTTAATTGCTCTTCTGTAGGCGTGATATCAAATTTAATTGAGCCAAATACGCGTGCCTTTTCAGGTTTTAAACCAAGTTCAATAAAACGTTTGGCATCATTTTGATTATGACTAGCAAGATCGCTAATAGACTGCATTATCACCTTAGTTAAAGGCATTACCTTTTGGTAGCCTTGCTGTGATTTAGCTGAAAGTCGGGCATTTAAAACAAGTACTTTTGTGCCGTAATTCTTGCTTTGCGCCATAAGGTTTGGCCAAAGCTCAGTTTCTAAAATACACAGTACCTTTGGCTGGATTCGTTTTAAAAATCGATTGGTAGCGAAGAAAAAATCAATCGGTAAATAACTACAGCTAACCGCATCTTTAAAGTTATTTTTTATTTGCTCGCGACCTGTTGGGGTATTACAGGTTACTAAAATAGTAAGCGCTGGATTTTCTGATTGAACAGCCTTAATAAGCGGGGTTGCCGCTAACACTTCCCCTACAGAGGCACAATGAAAAACAACATCGTGATGAGATAAGTTCGAAAAGCCAAAGCGCTCAGCAAAATGCTCACGGTAACCCTTATTCTTTTTGCCACGTAAAACATACAGGTAAAAAACAACCAGTGGACTTAGTAGGTATAAAAGTAAAGAGTATAAAATGCGCGCCATAATTTTTAATATATAGAGTTTTAGGGTAGTTTAACGCTAATCGAGCTGTTGCCAATAGTTAGTCTACATATAACTGTAATTATCCAGTCGATATTCATAAAAGTACGATAAACTGAACACAAAGAAATAAATCTGTGGAATAATAACATTATTACTCCTGCCAAAGTTTGTTCCAAAGAGGGATATTCATGCCTGAATTAGATTCTGTAGCAGCAAGCTACTTAGAAAGTTTGAACCGCCATCAAATGTTATTTGAAACGATGGATACATATCACCCAGAAGTGATGCAATTACTTGAAGTATGTCACAGCGCTTTGCAAGCAGGTGGTAAGGTTATTTGGTTTGGTAATGGCGGTAGTGCGGCTGATGCACAGCATTTAGCTGCTGAGTTTGTCGTACGTTACAAATTGGAGCGCGGTCCGCTGGCTTCTATCGCATTAACAACAGACACCTCAATTTTAACCGCTCACAGTAACGACTATCACTTTGATACTGTATTTGAGCGCCAAGTGCAGGCGTTATGTAAACCTGAAGATTTGGTGATTGGCTTAACCACCTCAGGCACTAGTCCTAACATCAATCTTGCACTGGCAGCGGCAAATGAAATTGGCGCCTTTACAGTCGCATTAACAGGCCGAGATGGCGGTAAAGTAAAAGATATCGCTAAGCTACCTATTATCATTAAAAATGATGAAACAGCGCGTATCCAAGAGGCGCATATGTTCATCGGACATTGGCTATGCGAAGCCATCGATATGGTTGTAGCGGAGCAAAAGTAATGGATTTAGCGTTACTAAAAAACCTTTCAAAGGCACGTATTTTGGTCGTTGGTGATGTCATGCTAGATAGATATTGGCATGGCGATTCAGGACGTATTTCGCCTGAAGCCCCAGTACCTGTTGTTAAAGTCAGTAAATTTGAAGACAAAGCTGGTGGTGCAGCAAACGTAGCAAAAAATATTGCTCGTTTAGATGGTAGAGTGGGCCTACTAGGATTAGTTGGTGAAGATGAAAGTGGGCAAATCCTCGAAACAATTTTAAGTTCAGAGAAAATTGATTCGCAATTAGTGAGTGTTTGCGATTTACCGACAATTTCTAAAATGCGAGTAATCAGCCGTCATCAGCAAGTTGTTCGATTAGACCTTGAAGAGAGCTTTACTGAGCAACACAGCCAATTGTTATTAAACCGTTTAGAGCTGGTTTTAGATGACTACGATTTTGTGTTGTTTTCTGATTACAACAAAGGCTCTTTGAGCTTAATTCAACAAATGATTCAGGTTGCAAAGAAAGCGGGTAAAACGGTACTTATTGATCCTAAATCATCTGATTTAAGCTTATATCGTGGTGCTGATTACATAACCCCTAACTTAAACGAGTTTAAGCTTGCTGGTGGTTTGACGGACTCTGAGCAAAACTTGACTGACAGCGCACGTAAGCTAATTACTGAAGCGGGCATCGCTGCTATGTTGTTAACTCGCTCAGAGCAGGGTATGTCGTTAATCAGCCAAGCAGAAAAACATGATTTTGCGGCCCAGCAGCTTGAAGTCAGCGATGTTACTGGCGCCGGCGATACCGTAATTGCGACGCTTGCCGTGATGCTTGGTGCGGGTATGGCAGCAAAAGATGCGGTTGAAATTGCCAACCTTGCTGCCGGAATTGCGGTGAGTAAACTGGGTGCCGCAACCGTATCGCCAGAAGAGCTAAGCCGTAAGCTTGGTCAATATTTACAGCAAACTGGCGAGCATTACCAAACGCCGTTTGAAGATGTGCTTCAGCATATTGAGTTTGCTAAGCAAAATGGTGAAAAAATAGTTTTCACTAATGGCTGTTTTGACATTCTTCACGCAGGCCATGTGCGCTACCTAGCACAGGCTAAAGCACGAGGTGACAGGCTGGTTGTTGGCTTAAATAATGATGAATCAATCACTCGCTTGAAAGGTCCAGAAAGGCCGATTAATCCATTGGATGAACGTGCCATGGTATTAAGTGCATTGGCATCAGTTGACTGGGTTATTCCATTTGGCAGTATTGAAGAAAATGACACGCCAGCTAAGCTTATTGAGCAAATTAGCCCTGATGTACTAGTAAAAGGCGGCGATTATACCGTTGACCAAATTGCCGGTGCCGATCATGTATTACGCCATGGCGGCAAAGTCGAAGTACTTGAGTTTCTTAATGGTTGCTCAACATCAAACGTAATTAGCAAAATAAAAAGTTAATAAAAAAGCCAACATGTGTTGGCTTTTTTGATTCTAAAAGTTCATTTCATATTTCATAAATGCGGAGGTTTCAGTGTCTGATTCCTCCATTGATTTATTCTTAGCAGCCAGAGCACCGAAAGAGATTCTTCCTTGTAATGCTAACATTCTGTAGCGCAGTTCTAGTTGTGTACTATCAATGGCATTTTTAGTGATTGTATGCCCTAAATCTGGGTTGCTAGGGTAAAGATCTACATTGTCGTTGTTGTAATCAACTTGGCGCAGTTTAACCTGCCAATCGTTGCCATTTCTATGTTGCCCAAGCACTGTGAGTACAAGGGACTCTGTGTCGTTATCAAATGTAGAACCAATCGTTCTTCCTTGATAGCGATAACCTGAATTATATTTACCATGCTCGTAATAGCAGTTATATGAGATCACAGCACCAGGCACAGATTCATCACCAGAGCATGAAACTACAGTATCAATGTATTCAATGTTTACTTTGATATTTTGCTCTGCAAATGGAATTGTTGTCTCTACACCCGCTAAATACGCTCTGTCTGCGGGCTTAAAGTAGCTACTAGCATCTTCGCCAATCGTACTTACATAAATAGCGTACGGGTATGAATAGAGAGTATCTGACCAGCGTAAATCAATACCTGCCAGTTGGTTGCCTAATTTTGACTTCTCAGCTTCAGTACAGTCTTGCGATCCATCAGGGCAAGTACTTTTACCTGAAACCATATCAAAAAATTCTGAGATAGATTGTGGTTCACCATCCCCGCCCCATTGTGCAGACCAGCTTAGAGCAACCTCAAGTTGCTGAATTGGTCTAAAGTTCACTCGGCTACTCCAAAGTAGCGCATCAGGGACTGCTCGGGTAGATTCAAGCTTAGCCATTTGAGTTGTTAAGCTCCAAGGACCAATCCAACTCAACCAAGCTGATTCAAAAGCTGTGGCTTTTTCACGACTAATGCTGAAAGCTTGTAAAGGTTTACTATTCGCTGTGAGAATTAGACTGTTGTCAACACCTGGTCCCCAGAATTGTTCAACTGCACCTGCACGAAAGACCCAATTGCCAATTTTATAGGCAAGGTAACTATGGTCAAAAGTAATATCATCACAATCAGTAAGAGCTTGATGATCTTCAGCTATGTCTGATTGTTCCATGCCCTCTAGATAGCATTTTCGACCATCAGAACGATAATTAACTGCTAGTTTACCAGCTAAACTTTCACCTAAATAACTATAAGCGACGGTCGCTTCTGATTTTTGTGTGTTGGTGGCGCCAAAACTCGTGGCTGGTAATGTATCTGTTGATAGAAAAACTTCAGTATGGAAATTGTGCTGCTCGGTATTTTCGGCTTTATATCTGTGCTTTACACGAAGTAAAGCATCTTGAACAAAACTAGGTAATTGCTCTAGTGTGGTGTCATTTAATTCATCAATAAAGCTATTCCACATTAGCGGGTATGTCGTTACAGGAGCTTTAATCACTCCTGTATCCGCTAATAATTGAATGTCGGCTCGTAAGCCATAGTCGTCTGGTTTAACCCAAGGTTCAGCAGCTAGAGGTAGACTAAATGCGCTAGCAAGAGCGAATAATAAAAGTGTTTTTTTAGGCAATGCTTAATTCTCGGTTTGTTTTTTGGGACTAGAAGTCTACCAACCCTACATGATGATTGCAGTAAATAATTCACAACGAGCAATTCGTCTAGGTATCGTAAAAGGAACTCAATTTGATGTATAATTTGGCAAATTTTATAATTTAAAGTGTAATGGAAAAAAAACGCCTTTTATTTATCCCCGTGTCATCATCTGAAGGAATAGGTGAATACATGCGTTCGTTATCATTTGCTCATTATTTAAATGAGTGTTTTCCCGATCGTTTAGACATCCACTTTTTATTAAATAAACATACAAATTACGCTTTTGATTGCCCATTTGATACAACACTCATAGAGCAATCAGCGACAAAAGAAACGCGTAAAGTTAATCAATTAATTGAAGCATTTAAGCCTAACTTGGTTGTTTTTGATTGTGCGGGTAGAGCAGCCCAAATGAAAACAGCAAAGCGTGCAGGGGCTAAAGTGGTGTTTATTTCACAGCATAATAAAAAAAGAGCGAAAGGCTTAAAGCTAAATCGTTTAAATTTAATAGATAAACATTGGGTTGCGCAACCTGATTATTGTATTGAAAAAATAAGCTTCAGTGAGCGATTAAAGCTTAAGCTCTTTCCTCTGTCACCTCCGGTAAATGTGGGTCCTTTTTTCTCGCAGTCATCAAGTACTGACACGTATCAATTGTTAGCTCAATTTAACCTTACTAATGAAGGTTATTTTTTAGTAAATGCAGGATCAGGTGGGCACGGTGAAAAAACACAGCTATTTGCTGATATTTTTTATCAAGCAGCCAAGAAAATAGCTGCTGAAACAGGCTTGAAAGGTATCGTTGTTTTTGGTTCTAACTACCCAAACGATCTACCTAAAGATGATGCCCTGATCATCTTAAAAAGTTTACATGCAAGTAAATTTGTTGGTGTATTAGCACATGCTAATTTTGCAGTGTTATCAGCGGGGGACAGTTTATTACAAGCTATTTCACTCAAAGTCCCCACTGTTGCTGCAGCAATTTCCAAGGACCAACCGAAACGTTTGCAAAACTGTGTGGACAGTAACTTAACTTTAGCGGCAGACCCAACGTTAGACAGTTTAAGTGACGCTGTTAAACGATTACTGGAACCAGCAACTTATCAAGCAACTAAAAACGTTTTGGCGAAAATAAAACCGCATAATGCCAAGAAAGAAATGCTGCAAGGTGTGTCTGAGTTATTGTTTGGGATTTCTAAATGAAGGTTGCCATAGTTATTGATTCTTTGGTTGGCGGTGGGGCTGAGAAAGTGATGCTGACGCTGGCTGGCGAGCTTTTGGCTCAACAACATGAAGTTGTCATTCTTAGTTTAGCGAACTCGATTGAATATACCTTATCATCACAGCTGCATGTTGAATGTTTGTTTGACCATAAGGCAAAAAAAGTTGATAGATTCTGGCAACTAAAAAAAAGCGTACAACATATCGAAAACTGGTTTGCACAATACCAATCTAAAAACGGGGAATTTGATCTCGTTCTATCAAATCTAGATCGTAGTAATAATTTGCTAATTTGCAGTACTATTAAACATGTTTTCTATGTCATTCATAACTCAATTACGGCTGAGTTAAATAGACAAAAGAAACTTGGACCATTTGCTTATCATTATTTACTGAAGAGTAAAAAGCGCTTGTCAGGGCAAAATTTAATTTGTGTTTCTAAAGGTATTGAAAGTGAAATTAAACAGCAAAAGTTTATTAGTCCCCGCAGTATCACAACAATTTTTAACCCGTTCAATATTCAAAGCATAGTCAAAAAAGCGAGTGAAGCTGAGTTAGGATTGCCAAGTGAGCCTTACATTATTCACGTTGGTCGTTTAGCAAAACAAAAAAGACATGATGTTTTATTTTCAGCATTTGCTAATTTAAATACATCCCATAAGCTTGTTTTATTATGTAATAAAGTTAATAAAGCCGCCAAACTTGGTCGCCAGCATGGTATTGAAGATAGGCTTATTTTGCCAGGCTTTCAGCAAAACCCATATGCTTGGATTAAAGGCGCTGATGCTTTGGTACTGAGTTCAGATTATGAAGGATTACCTACTGTTCTCATTGAGGCGCTCATACTGGGTACGCCAGTTGTAAGCACCGATTGTACTCATGGACCAAAAGAAATCTTAACGGGTAGTTTAGCCAAGTATTTAGTCCCTACAAATAACCCTGGGGCTTTAACTCAAGCTATTGAGTCTGTGTTAAACGATAAGCCAGAGGTTGTTGATGCAGAAATACTATCAAAAATACCATCAACAAAAGTTGCTGAAAGTTATTTAGCATTGGCCCAAAATCGATAATTAGTTCAGCAATGCTTGGTAGTCACACACCAGTGACTGCCAATCACTTTGTTGCCAATGTATCACTTCATTACGGCCTTGCTCTTTCGCAAATGAACGGGCAAGGCGTTTGATATTCTCTGATTGCCAGCTAGCGTGTGGTTGTTTGATTTCACCGCGGTCAAAGTCGATGATAAACACCTTACCTGTATCATCGAACAAGATGTTATTGATGTTTAAATCTGCGTGATAGACGCCATGATTGTGAAACTCGCTGAGAGTCACTGCTATCGCTTTTAGCTCAGACTGGCTAAGTGGGCGCGTGATTAAAATATCTAACACACTTTTTGCGCCTGTCACTGCCTCGGTAATGATATCGCCGCGATAGATTAAGCCGCGGGTGGTAATTTTTGCCGCAATGGGTGTCGGTACGTTTAGGCCAAGCTCAAGTAAGCGCATCATCAGTGTAAACTCTTTATAGACACGAGTTTGTTTTAAACCAACATATAGGTACTGATCGCTCAGTAACTTACCTACTAACCCACCGCGCCAATAGTGACGCAGAACGCCTGTAAGCTGTTGATGTTTAAAAAACCATGCTGTTGCGCGACCTTTTTTTGCGCCAACTATTTTATCTTGTTGTTGCCAATAATTGGCATCGAACCACTGTTGCGTGAGCTCATCTTTATAAGCTGGGTGACACAAAAGGGTGGTGTTTTGTAGATGCTGAGTTTCAAACATAACAACTTCAAGATTAAATAAAATTAGCGCTATCTTACCGTATTTTTAGCTTTTCGCATAAGTGCTTGCATTAGCATCAAGTTAATTTAAGATCGCATATTATTTGCTGTAGCTAAGGGCGCACGTGACTCAATCAACCTCCTATTCAGATATTTGTATTTTAAGGCTTTCGGCTATTGGTGATGTATGTCATGCCGTATCAGCAGTGCAAGCAATTCAAAAGGCACATCCGAAGGCAAAAATTACCTGGGTGATTGGTAAAGTTGAGGCCATGTTACTGGCTGATTTACCAGGCGTTGAGTTTGTTGTATTCGATAAAAAGCAGGGCAAACAGGCTTATCAGCAACTAAAAGATACTTTCAAGGGGCGTAAATTTGATGTGCTCTTACATATGCAAGTTGCACTCAGAGCGAATCTAGCAGCCCGTTGTATTCCGGCAAAGGTCAAAGTGGGGTTTGATTGGGCTCGCTCAAAAGAGTTACATAGCTTGTTTATTAATAAGCGGATTGCCTCGCAATCAGAGGCGCATGTATTAGAAGGCTTTAAAGGTTTTGCTCAAGCAATAGGGACCCCTGATTACAAACCTCAATGGCAAATGCCAATTACTGCACAGCACCAACAAGCAGCCGATGTGCTATTAGGCGATGAGCGTTTAGCCGGGCGTATTTTTGTTATCTCGCCTGCGGCAAGTAAAAAAGAGCGTAATTGGTTACCTGAGCGTTATGCTGCACTTGCTGAATATGCTCATCAAAAAGGCTTTTCGGTGGTTATTACTGGCGGCCCAACCCCTTTAGAGATTGAACTTGCCGAGCAAATTATCGCGCAGAGTTCGGCACCTGTGCTTAACTTAGTAGGGAAAACTCAACTAAAAGAACTGTTATGTGTTTTGAAACGTGCGGCGTTAGTGCTAGCTCCTGATACTGGGCCTGCGCATATGGCTGTAACGGTAGGAACACCTGTTATTGGTTTGTATGCCCACTCAAACCCAAAACGCACAGGGCCTTATTTATACCAAGATTATGTTGTTGAGGTTTATCACCAAAATTTACGTGAGCAAACAGGCAAAACAGCGCAAGAGCTACCTTGGGGAACACGCGTTAAAGGGGCTGATTTAATGGCGCAAATAAGTGTTGAAAAGGTGATTTCGATGTTTGACCACGTGGTAGATAAAGAGCAATTGTAATGAGCAAAGTTTTATTTTTAGACCGTGATGGTGTGGTCAATATTGATCATGGCTATGTATACAAACCTGAAGAGTTTGAATTTGTACCTGGTGTATTTGAGGCGTGCAAAGCCTTCTCTGATGCCGGTTATAAAATTGTGGTGGTAACTAACCAGTCAGGTATTGGCCGTGGTTATTATTCAGAGCAAGATTTTTACAACCTCACTGAGTGGATGAAGGGCGAATTTTTACGCCATAGCGTTACTATTCTTGATGTCTATTTTTGTCCGCATCATCCAAGCAAAGCAGAACCTGCCTATTTGCAAGAGTGTAATTGTCGCAAGCCTGCCCCGGGTATGCTTTTACAAGCCATTGATGAGCATCAAATCGATCCATCACAAAGTATTATGGTTGGCGATAAGCTTGGCGATCTTATTGCCGCTGAAAGAGCTAATATCGCGACCCGTGTTTTAGTTCGCTCAGGGCAAAGTTATGCCGAGTCAACAGAACAACACGCTGATGTGGTCTGCGAGTCTTTAGCTGAGTTACCTGCTTTAATTTTACAGTCTTAGCAGGTAAGACCAGTTTATTTCGCAACCCTTACGGTCTGCGACGAACTGCAAACAGTGCAATTGTTCGGCTAAGCTTTTACAATAGGCGCAAAATTTAATGTCATGCTAATCATTTCTGGTTAGATACAAGAATATGTGGAGATTACAGATGAGAGCATCTGCGTTTTTTAATCAGTTGCAGCAGCAAATTGATGAAGTGAAAGCTGAAGGCTTATACAAAAGCGAGCGTGTTATCACGTCACAGCAACAGGCTCAAATTGAAGTTGCCTCAGGTGATAAGGTCATTAACTTTTGTGCTAATAACTACCTTGGCTTAGCAAATAGCCCAGAGTTAATTAAAGCAGCTCAACAAGGCCTTGACGATCATGGTTTTGGTGTTGCGTCTGTACGCTTTATTTGTGGTACTCAAGATATTCATAAAACTTTAGAGCAAAAGATCTCTGAGTTCTTAGAAACCGAAGACACTATTCTTTACTCATCATGTTTTGATGCAAACGCAGGTTTATTTGAAACAATCTTAGGCCCAGATGATGCAATCATCTCAGACGCCCTAAACCATGCTTCGATCATTGATGGTGTGCGTCTTTGTAAAGCAAAGCGTTTCCGCTATGCAAATAACGACATGAGCGACCTTGAAAAGCAACTTATTGCTGCTGATGAAGCGGGTGCTAAAACTAAGCTAATCGCTACTGACGGTGTTTTCTCAATGGACGGCGTCATTTGTAACCTTGAAGCGGTTTGTGACCTAGCTGATAAATATGATGCATTAGTGATGGTTGATGACTCTCACGCGGTTGGTTTTGTTGGTGAAAATGGTAAAGGTACGCCAGAGTATTGTGGTGTACTTGACCGTGTTGATATCATCACAGGTACCCTTGGTAAAGCACTTGGTGGCGCATCAGGCGGTTACACTTCAGGTAAAAAAGAAATTGTTGAGTGGTTACGTCAACGCTCTCGTCCATACCTTTTCTCAAACTCACTTGCACCATCAATTGTTACTGCATCAATTAAAGTACTTGAGATGCTAAGCAATGGCGGCGAATTACGCGCTAAGCTTTGGGATAACGCAAAGTATTTCCGTGAACAAATGGAAGCAGCAGGATTTACCTGTGCAGGCAAAGACCACGCTATTATCCCTGTCATGTTAGGCGATGCTAAAGTTGCCTCAGCCATGGCTGACAAATTACTTGCTGAAGGTATTTACGTAACAGGTTTCTCATTCCCTGTAGTACCAAAAGGCCAAGCACGTATTCGTACGCAAATTTCTGCGGCGCATACAAAAGAGCAATTAGATACCGCTATTGCTGCCTTTACCCGTATTGGTAAAGAAATGGGTGTTATCTAATTTTATTTCCTAAACCGAAGCTTTTGCTTCGGTTTTGTTTAATTGAGTGTAAATCATGAAAGCATTATCTAAATTAAAAGCAGAACCAGGGATCTGGATGACTGATGCGCCAAAACCTGAAGTTGGCCATAACGATCTGCTTATTAAAATCCGCAAAACAGCAATTTGTGGAACAGATGTCCATATTTATAAATGGGATGAGTGGGCACAAAATACAATTCCTACGCCAATGGTTGTTGGTCACGAGTATGTAGGTGAAGTGGTTGATATGGGTCAGGAAGTACGTGGTTTCCAAGTGGGTGACCGTGTTTCTGGCGAAGGCCATATTACCTGTGGTCACTGTCGTAACTGTCGCGCTGGTCGTGTTCATTTATGTCGTAATACAACAGGCGTAGGTGTTAACCGCGAAGGTGCATTTGCTGAATACCTTGTGATCCCAGCTTTCAACGCATTTAAAATTCCAGATAACATTCCTGATGAACTAGCATCAATCTTTGACCCATTCGGTAATGCAGTACACACAGCGTTGTCGTTTGACTTAGTAGGTGAAGACGTATTAATCACAGGTGCTGGTCCTATTGGTATCATGGCTGCTGCTGTTGCCAAACATGTTGGTGCACGTCATGTGGTTATCACCGATGTAAACGAATACCGCTTAGATTTAGCACGTAAAATGGGCGCGACTCGTGCTGTAAACGTAGCAACTGAAAAGCTTGAAGATGTAATGAAAGAGCTTGGCATGACCGAAGGCTTTGATATTGGTCTTGAAATGTCAGGTGTGCCAGTTGCATTTAACAGCATGCTAAACAACATGAATCACGGCGGTAAAATTGCCATGTTAGGTATTCCACCTTCAGATATGGCGGTTGATTGGAACCAGGTTATTTTCAAAGGTCTAATTATTAAAGGTATTTACGGCCGTGAAATGTTTGAAACTTGGTATAAGATGGCGAGTCTAATTCAGTCAGGTCTTGATCTGAAACCAATTATCACTCACCAGTTCTCCGTGGATGACTTCCAAGCAGGCTTTGATACAATGATTTCAGGCCAATCAGGTAAAGTAATCCTCAACTGGGATTAATACCGAGTAATTTGATAAGGCGGCTTTGGCCGCCTTTTTAGTTTAGAGAGTACTATGTCGTATAAACATATTTCAGTGAGCGAAACATTTGCGCTGTTAGATAAAGAAGAGGTTGTGATTGCCGATATTCGCGATCCTAACTCATTTCAAACTGGGCATATCCCAGGCGCTGAGCATTTATCAAATGCTAATATCAGCGAATTTATGATGCATAAAGAGTTTGATCAGCCAATCATCATCGTTTGCTATCATGGTGTGAGTTCTCAAGGTGCTGCGAGCTATTTAGTAGAGCAGGGGTTTGAAGACGTATACAGCATGGATGGTGGCTTTACAGCTTGGCAAACGCAACTTCCGGAGCACATTGAACGATGATTGAGTTGGGTAGCATAAATAATCCTCGCGCCGCACAAGGCTTTATAGATTACATAAAAAGTAAGGGCTTACATGGAGAGCTGCGCTCGCAAGATGGACAAACTGTGATTATTTGTGTTGCACCAGAGCACTTTCATCAAGCTCAACCACTTTGGCAGGAGTTTGCTGCTAACCCTCATGACGAAAAATACCAACAAGCTTCATGGCAGGTAGGCAGTACACAATCGCCTCTGTCATATCAGGGGCAATCCCTCAATTTAAAAGCCCGCTTTAAGGCATTAAGCTGGCTAAACCGTACGGTTACTTTAGTCTCGATAGCTATATTTATTGCCTTCTTATTAGGTGGTTTTGAAACTATTTACAGTATGTTGCAGTTCAACCCTGCACAGCCACTAACTTGGTTTACACCTGCCATTGTGCATTTTAGCGCTATTCATCTTATTTTTAATTTGATCTGGTGGATGACGCTGGGTAACGATATAGAAAAACGCAGCGGTAAATTAACCTTAGTGGGTTTATTTTTAGTGACGGCATTCATTAGTAACTGGGCACAGTTTTTAGTTGTTGGGCCTAACTTTGGTGGTTTAAGCGGTGTTGTGTATGGCTTACTGGGTTTTTGTTGGATTTACAGCGTAATGAGGCCAACAGAGCCGCCACTAGTAAGTAATAGCATTGTTGGTTTTATGCTGGTATGGCTTATTCTAGGCTTTGTAGATATGTTGCCTGTGAGTATGGCGAACTGGGCGCATTTAGCGGGGCTATTGGCTGGTATGGCTTATGCCGTGTCAGACAAGCTGCTTTCACGCAAATAATCGCGTAAATAAAAATGGCGGCTTATGCCGCCATCTTACAATTAATG
>NZ_JAKEVM010000111.1 GCF_022398475.1 Pseudoalteromonas shioyasakiensis
GTTATATTTCTTTAAACTCAGGTTTTATTAAACCAAAACACTTTAAATCATGGAATTCGTTTTTCCAGAAACCACTTGAACGCCTAATTCCTTCCTCTTTGAAACCTAGCTTTTTTAACACTGACTCAGAAGCAGCATTTCCAATCATAATGTCACCTTGGATCCGGTAGAGTTCGCCTAAAGGTTGGTCATTAGAGAATGCAAATTGGATAATCGTGTTAACAGCTTCGCAAGCATAGCCAAGTCCCCAATACTTTGAGGATAACTCATAGCCAATACCTGCATTTTTCATCTTCAAGTTTATTGAGTTAAATCCACACGTACCAATTAGTTTTCCCGAACTCTTAACTCGAATAGCCCAACGAACACCTACTTTGTCAGCAAAGCGTTGATTAAAAAAATCAATTAACTCCAATGATTGTTTTTCTGAATTAAAAACATCGATATCGTAATATCTAACAACGTTTTCATCAGTGAAAATATCAAGTATAGCCTGTCAGTCACTTTTTGATAACTTATTAAGAATTAAACGAGATGTTTCTAGCTCTGGAAATTGCACTTAGTCTTCCTTGAAATAAAACGCCGTTTTAAGCGGCAAAAATAGTTGGCTATAATTTGTGACGAATGAGCACAAGCCAGTTTTTTTAATCAGCCCTTGATTGCTTCGTTATGCTACTAAAACGCTTTAAACTGTATATCACTAAAAAACTCTTCTGCATTTTGAGCTAATTCAGGATATTCTTTACCCTTATAGTGACGTAGAGAGTATTCCGTATGCACACCAATAGATTTTTTAAATGGGTGTATGCAATTATATCCAAGATATTCTATCAGCATTACGCCTGTTTTATTGCCACCGACTTTAGCACTGTTATCTTGAGAAATAGTTTTGTGCTTGATGCACGTTGCACCATTAAGTTGTACCAACTCTTCTGAGTTTTCCACAAGATCAAACCTGCCAATATCCGGTGAGTTTGCTCGATGTTTGACTACATGCGAAAGAAACTCTTCACCGGAGGCAAACTCGGGAATTTGATAGAGTGACAAATTTATAATGCCACTGCTGTCATCATTCAGCTTAGTTCCGAGAGCAAGCTGATACCCTGTTGACGTAATGACAGACCAACTACCATTTTTAGGTGATAACGAAGAAACACCATAAATATTAACAGGAGTACCTGAATTAAGCTGTGGGGAAGTTGATGCGCACGACGTCACAAACAACAACGATATTAAAATAGTGGTAAATTTATACATTTAAATTTCCTTGTAGCACAACTAGTTTTTAGAGAGTGAATCGCGCGTTTTTCTACCAACGCCGTTTTAAGCGGCGAGTCATAGCTTGCTAAAATGTGAAACGAAGTTAAATCGAGCAATCTATTACGAGTCCGACTTAAAAATCCTTGTCATACGCATTATTCAGAGTGAAAATCTTCTGATATTTTTACCGCTTTTTTGTATTCATCCAAACTATCAAATACGAAATAGTCGGTAACTCTATCCCATGCGACACAGCTAGTGACACCAGATACCCAATTAGATTCAGTGCACCCATCAGGTGATTCACCTACGATAAAAATACGGCCTGCTTGATTTTCAAATCTAGGGTTATATAGATCGTGACTGGCATCATCATCCACAATGGATATTGAAAGACATTTACCTGAGAAATTTGGAAAGTTATCCATTGCTGATTCCCTTATACGTATAAAGCCTTAATAAACGACATAAAATAGCAGGCTAAAATTGGTGACGAAGGAGCACAAGCCTGCTGTTTTTGTGTCCTTTGGTTTAGGCTCTTGTTATGTTTTAATTACTACTTTCTAGCGCATAAGTTATTGAACCTTGAATACTATTGTATTGTAAATCATCTTCGTTACTAATGTATTCCAAACCATTTCTTGAAGTGACCTTAACTTCATAAGTATGTAATCCTGCACCTAAATCACCGGTACATTCAACTTTCGCAATTGTTTGTGATTTAACTTCTTTTGCTACTGAAGTATCACAAACCTCGTTGTTCAAAAAAATGGTTATCTCTATTGGGTACTCTAGCTTTTGATAAATTTCACTTTCGAGAAATACTTTAAAACTAGTTTTACCGCCAATATCATAATTGACTTGAGTAGAAAGGCCTCTCTTAAAACCTCCAATAGAAACACCCTCAGTCCATTCTTTTTCAGCGCATCCGATTAGCACTATTAATAATGCTAAGGGTAAAAATATACGCATAGGTTTCCTTAAACATAACATTTTAGTATTTATGCGACACGCAGTTTGTGTTGCATAATCGCTTGTTGGACTGAGCCGCTACCTGCTCGGTGTGTCAGAGTTGGTGTTGTTTATGCTATGGGAATTTGCTTTTTCTGGCCTAAGCGATATCAAGCCAACGTTACTGGCGAGCCTATCGCATCTAAGCTATCCCTGCTTTACTCAGCGTTTATTATGCTTCCATTACACCTAAATTTGCCTTAAGAAGCAATTATATTTTTACGCACACAGAGGTCGTTAGCCTGAGCAATTAAGCAGGTTAACTCATTGATTTTAAGCAGCAAGCAAGGCTGCTAACTCGTTCGCACTATTTCATTTGTCGGCGTATCTGAATTCATCACACCAATAAATCGTAAAATACCCACCTTGCATGACTGACAAAACCAATGCGGTACCAATGATTCTGTTTCTGGCTTAGTCTGCACTAGTTTGCATTTGTTGAAACTTTACTACGTACATCACATACTATTTAAAGGACTCATAACGTATATTGTTAGTCCACTCTACAGGTTAGGCTGTTGAGTGTTCACACCTTAATTAGTTGCTTTGTACCAAGGTACTTTGTATTTATGGAACTTTTATTATAAGGACATTTTCAATTCATGATTAAAAACATAACCATTACAAAGCAAGATTACTTAGAGTACTCCAAATTTGCGGTGAGTAGGCTGTGTAATTCAAAAAGTAAAGCAAGCTCTAGTTTTCTTAAGAATATGATCATCTGGTTTGTATTGGCTGTAACTTTTATGTCTGTGTTCCAATTAAAGTCTATTCGTTTTAATGATTTTCATTGGCAATCTGCGCTGATCACAGCAATTCCTTTTTCAATATTACTTATTGTTTTTCTATACAACATTAATAAATTCAAAAGACTATCAATTCCAAATGATAATGGTTTAGTGATTGGAAAGAAAAGCTTGGAGTTTCAAGCTGACGGAATAACTGAAATAAATAATTTAGGACATTGCTTCTATAAGTGGGAAGCAGTAGAGGTAATTGAAGAACATAAAGGTAACGTTTATATCTTTGTCGATAAATTGTCAGCCTTAATCATTCCGGCAAATTCATTTGCTAGTGAAGCTGAAAAAGACGAGTTAAAAGCTTTCGTAAAGAAGTTTTTATAATTAGCTTTTTCATCTGACAATATTTTGTGGCAAGTAATCACAGAGCTACGCTAACACATAGGTGTTAGCGTGCATCATTCATATAATGTGAAGTCAATTAGCTCACTCAACTAACTAATTTAGTGTGGGCTGCACATCTAAGCCATAGCCAAACATTACAGCTAATACCAATACAACCGATGCTACGACCATTAGTTTAATTAGTAGTGGTAAACAGAATCTAAACCAATGGCCGTAAGGCACACCAGCCATGCCTAAAATACCCATAAGTACGGCGTTGGTTGGAATGATCATATTTGAAAAGCCATCACCAAATTGATAAGCAAGCACGGCAACTTGTCTTGGTACACCCACTAAATCACCTAGTGGGGCCATTAATGGCATGGTGACATAAGCTTGCCCTGAACCAGATGGAATAAAAGTATTGAGTAGGGTTTGAATAACCAGCATACCAATTGCAGATATTTCAGCTGATACATAAGAAAGCGGTAACGACATGCCATGTACAAGGCTATGTAAGATTTGGCCGTCTTCTAAAATAAGGGCGATACCCCGTGCAACACCAATTAACACTGCGGTGGTAACAAGATCAGATACGCCTTCTATAAATTTGTTTGCTGCTTCATCAGCAGATAGTTTGCCTAAAATGGCGACAACCACACCCCAAGCAATAAAAACACCACCTAGCTCGTATAAGTACCAGCCCTTCGTTGCGATGCCCCATACTGCAATTGCTAAAGTAATAATAAAGCTACCTAAAACTAGTTTATGGCGCAGGGCAAGTGCTGGGTAACTTGTTGCTGTTTGATTTTCCAGTGGGCAAGGCACGCCAATCATCATCGATTTAGACGGATCGTTAGCTACTTTTTCGGTGTATTGCCAAACATGATGAAAACCAATGAGCACAAATGGAATGAATATAGCTAAACGTAACCATAGGCCAGAGTAAACTGGGATACCTGCAATTTGCTGTGCGATTAATACCGTAAATGGGTTAAATGCCGATACCCCATAACCAATACCATAACCAGCGACTATCATACCTACGGCGGTCATTGCGTCTAATCGCATTGCCTTACAAAGCGCAACGAGAATAATAACAAAAGGAATATATTCGCCGGCGGTACCAATACTGCTTGATGCTAAGGCAAAGCAAAACACCACCATAAAGATTAATCGTTGTGGCTTTTTACCATGTCGTTCTAAAAGCCTTCCAATGAGAGCATCAACAGTGCCTGTGGCACGTGCAACAGCTAATACACCGCCAACAATTAACACAAAGAAAATAACATCTTGAGCAGCAGCAAATGCGCGAGGTATGGCTTGTAATAAATCCCATGGGGTTAGGTAATGGCGCTCAGCAACTGTTTGATAGGTGCCCGCAACAACCATTTCTCGGCCTGATTCACTTAATGTAGTAGTAAAAAAACCTTGTGGTACTAACCAAGTAGCAATAAGCGCAACAACCATCATGCCCAGCAGCAGTATCAGGGTATGTGGAACTTTAAAACGTAAACCCATTTATTCTCCGTAATTATGTTAGGTTAAATTCTTGAAATCATAACATGATAAAAGCTGATAGGTTGTCTCTAAAATGCCCACACTGTTAATGATTGTAATAATTCAGATACAAAAAAGGCCAGAAAACTGGCCTTATAAAGTTTATTTGAATTTTATTTAGCTAACCCAAATGGGTCATCAATGCTATGAGCAGGCTCGGTAAACCAGCGCGGACCTTCGTCTGTCATATAAAAGTGATCTTCTAAGCGAATACCAAACTCATCCGGTATTACTAACATGGGTTCGTTACTAAAACACATACCTGGTGCGAGTGGGGTAGGGTTACCACCAACAAGGTATGGCCATTCATGAATATCTAAACCAATGCCATGGCCTGTTCTGTGTGGACAGCCTGGTGTTTGATACTCTGGCCCCATGCCATTTTCGGCAAGATACTGTCTTGCAGCATCGTCTACTTTGCCACATGCCACACCATTTTTTGCGGCAGCAAAAGCAGCAAGTTGGGCATTTTTCTCGTGCTGCCAAAACATGCGTTGGCGATCGGTTGCTTCACCAAATACATAGGTACGGGTAATGTCAGAGAGGTAATCATGTACTTTACAGCCAGTATCAATCAGTACCACATCACCTTTTTTAAGGGTTTGCGGATCTTTAACACCATGTGGGAAAGAAGACGCAACACCAAATAACACAATACAAAAATAGTTACCCGGCGCGCCGACTTTTTGGTGCGCTTTTTTAATAAAGGCTTCAACCTCAGTGGTGGTGATACCTTCATAAAGCATACTTGCCGTTGCTTTATGTACTTCTAAAGTCATGTCCATAGCACGTTGCATTAAGGCAAGTTCGCTGGCTGACTTATGCATGCGGCAGTGAGCTGTCACGCACTGTGCGTTAACAATGTTGTAATTGCCGTTAGCTTTATTAATGCCGTCGTAGATGAAAAACTGTGCGCTTTCATCAATACCAAGGGTACCATCTTTGCTAATGCCCATTTCTGTAAGAACATCTACACACAGTTGATAAGGGTTTTCGTGTTCTTGCCAGCCACGAATAGGGCCATCAATCACCATAAAATCGTTTAAGCTGCCGATTTCAAAAAACGGTGCTATGTATTGCACATCACCTTTTGCAGGTAAAATAGCGCCAACTAAACGCTCGCTTGCGTACCAACGCATACCCGTAAAGTAGGCTAGGTTAGTGCCTGCATTTAAATAAATTGCATCAATATTGTTTGCTTGCATATACGCTTGTGCTTTTGCGATACGCGCATGAAATTCGTCATTTTGAATAGGGGTTAAATCTGTTGTCATATCTGACAAAGAGTCAAGCGCCTGCTCTGGCGTTTGTGTGCCAATACCGTATGTTGTCATTGTGTACTCCTTGGTTTTTTCTGCATTGTGGCTTGAGTAAACACCCGATGCAAACTCACTGCGACTAATCGCATAATATTCGTATTTATGGTTATAACTGTTAGCATGCGCAAAAAATAAGGAGCGACAATGCAAGTTAATTACTTAAAAAGACAAGCTGAATTTAAAGCCTTGCTAGAACAACAGGGTTACAGCGCCATGTTAGTACTTGGTCATGAAAATATTCGTTACTTAAGTGGTTTTAGCGGTAATGCTGCTTATGCATTAATTACTCAAAATGCGTGTGTGTTGATCACCGATTACCGATACCACCAACGTGCAATTGCTGAAACAACAGGATTTGAAATTGTTTGTCGAGACAGAGACAACGAAACTCTCGGCCATTGTATAAATAGGCACCTTAGCTCGAACAGCCATGTCGCATTTGATGCAAGCTATGTCACGGTAGCAATTTGGCAAGGTGTGGCAGATGAGCTAAGCGGCCACACTCTAACAGCGGTAAACGGCTTAATTGAAAAACTAAGACGCGTTAAAGATAGCTGGGAAGTGGCGCAAATTAAAGCTGCTGCAGCCATCGCTGATGAAGCATTAGCACAAACGCTACCTTATTTTAAACCGGGTGTAACTGAGCGTGACCTTGCCTTAGAGCTTGAATTTAGAATGCAAAAACTCGGTTCAGAAGGTATGTCGTTTGCCACTATCATGCTATTTGCAGAACGCTCAGCCTTGCCGCATGGTAACCCGTCAGATCAGGTTTTAAAGCAAGGAGACTTTGCAACCCTTGATTTTGGCGCGGTTGTAAATGGCTATCGCTCTGATATGACTCGTAGTTACATTATTGGCGAAGCATCAGAAAAACAAACCCGTATTTATAATACTGTTCTTGATGCGCAAAATGCGGCACTTGAAATGGTCAAACCGGGCATTAATTGTTTAGATTTAAATGCCATGTCAAACGAGGTGATTGCTAATGCAGGTTTTGGCGAATACGCGGGTAAAGGCCTTGGCCATGGTTTAGGGCTATTTTTGCATGAAGTACCATTTATCAACACACTGACAGACTACAGCCTTGAAGTTGGTAATGTGATCACCATTGAGCCCGGCATTTATATACCAGGCTATGGTGGTGTGCGCCTAGAAGATGACATAGTTGTCACAGAATCTGGTTTTGAGGTGTTAACCCATGCGCCTAAGCCATTTATAATCTAGTGCTTAAATCAAAAGTTACTTTTTAGCATATGCTAAGCGGGCTAAACGTTCAGTTACATGGTAACTATCTAGCCCGCTCACCGCGACTGTACCAATGGCTTCAATATCGACAAAGCCATCTTCTTGCAAACACGCCTCATCTAAATAGATATCGGTTATTTCACCTATGATCAGCTCAGTGCCATTGATGGCAAGGTGGTGGTGTTCTCTCAGCTCAAGCGCATATTTAAGCTTACTTTCTTTAACAAAAGGCGCTGTAAAGTCATTTAGGTATTCAGTGTTGAGCCCTGTTGCATCAAATTCAGACTCGTCTTTGTCGTAGCGTGCCGATGTTTGATGTGCTTTGTTGTAAATGTCTTTGTTTACATGATTAATCGTGTACTGCTTAGTGGCTAATAAGTTTTCTAGGGTATGGCGAGGCACTGAATGGGGCCTAATTATCATACCCACTAAAGGGGGATGTGCCCCAAGGTGAAATACTGAACTTACAATCGCTAAATTAGTTTGGCCATTATTATCTTGTGTGCCGACTAAGTTGGCACTTTTAAACCCCGACAAACTATTAATTAAATGAGCGCGGTAGCGGTTTTCTAAATCAGCAATGGCTTGTTTTGTTAAATGCATAAATTTCCTGTTACCAGTCTATGGGTTTTCCTTGCCAGTCAAAGTAGGCAGGGTTGTGTGATTGTTGTAAATAGTCAGCATCACTTATCAATGAATACAATTGCTCGGCTACAAACTCAGGGGTAAATAGCTTTCCTTCGGGCACATTTGCCTGAAAGGGTTTTGATAACGGCGTATCAGTAGTACCTGGGTGAAATAACACGCAGTGGCATTTTTTATAGCGTCTGCTAAGTTCAATAGCTGCAGATTTAAATAACATATTTAATGCCGCCTTCGATGCCCGATAGCTATACCAACCGCCTAACTTGTTGTCACTGATGCTACCAACACGTGCACTAAGGGCACACACCACAGTTGCTACTTGAGGCTTCAAAAGCGTTGAGAATAAAGACACAAAGCGAATTGGTAGTAGAGCATTTGTCATCATGCTATTTATAAAGTGCTGCTCAGATATTTGTTCAAGTTTACGTTCAGGGGCATTATCTGGATCATGCAATAGGCCGTTAAATATCATCAACTGTGCCAAATCATAGTGGCCACTGGCTAGTTCTTTAGCAATGCCACTCAAGCTTTGCTCTGAGTAGTCAGTAGTAAAATGCTGGTGGCTTATCTCATTGCTTGATGACTTATTAAAACTTGCCTTAAATTCACCTCGACTGATGGTTACGATATGACCCCTGTTTATTTGTTTATTTAGAGTGGTGAAATAGGCATTTGCAATTTCACTGCTTGCACCGCACAAAATATAGAGTTGCATTTTTGACCTGTTCTAAAAATATTTGAAAATTTTTTCGCTCAAACTCTCACCAACTAATAAAATGATAGTAGCTCTGTTTGTCTTGATCTAACCCTATAAACACATAAAAAAGGCTGGTAAAAATTTGACCATGCAAACTTTAAGGATGCCTTAAATTACGGGGATTTTACCTTTTAAATTGGTAAGTCCATTTTACCAATTGAGCTAACTTTAACGCTTTGTAGCTGACTAAGCTGCGTATTTATTACACTTTTATGTTTATAGATTGGTTATTCTTTTTTACGAGTATGTTAGAAAATTCGATCTATTAAATTAACGCTGACAATGATATTAATAAAAGGGATCAGTATTTAGCTGCGTTCGTGCTTGGCTAAATACTGTGCAGTAAGTACTTTCAACTTAGTTAAAGAAAGGAGTATGAGAATGAGTGAACAATACGCTGCACTTCGCGGTAATGTTAGTATGCTTGGACAAATGCTGGGTCAAACCATTAAAGATGCACAAGGACAAGCCATTTTAGATAAGGTAGAAGAGATTCGCGCTTTATCTAAATCGTCACGTAGTGGTAACGAAGCCGACAGACAAGCGCTTATCGAAGTACTACACGCTCTCACAGATGAAGAACTATTACCGGTTGCACGCTCATTTAATCATTTTTTGAATCTTGCTAATGTTGCTGAACAATTTCATACCGTATCACGCTTTAATGATGTTGGTTTTTGCCAACTAAACCCTCTCACTCAAACATTAAAAGCGTTAGCAACAGCATCAAAGCAAGGTCAAGTTGATCCTAATCACTTGGCGCAAACACTCTCAAAACTCCACATCAATTTAGTTCTGACGGCTCACCCAACTGAGGTGACACGCCGTACAATGATCAATAAACACGTAGAATTAAGTGATTGCCTTGCCTCTTTAGAGCGTAAAGACAACTTACCTAGTGAACGTGCAGATTTATTAAACCGCATTGCCCAGCTTATTAGCCAAGCGTGGCATACTGACGATATCCGTCGCTCACGCCCAACGCCAATTGACGAAGCTAAATGGGGTTTTGCGGTTATTGAAAACAGCTTATGGCATGCCGTACCGCGTTTCTTACGTGAGTTTGGCGAAGACGTAAAAGCAGAGCTTGATTTAGAACTACCTATTGATTTCAGTCCAATTGAATTTACTTCTTGGATGGGCGGCGACCGCGATGGTAACCCGTTTGTAACTGCTGAAGTCACACAGCAAGTACTTGATCATGGCCGCTGGATGGCACTTGATTTGTATTCTCGTGATATCGAAACGCTAAGCAATGAGTTATCTATGTCGGATGCAAGCGATGAGCTTATTGAGCTTGCAGGTCAAGACTTTGAACCTTACCGTGCGGTACTTAAAAAGTTAAAGAATCAAATTGCTGAAACTGTGACGCATTTGGGCGCTAAAATTAAGAAAAAGCGCACTGATTCTGAAGATTTAATTACTGATATCGCGCAAATTAAACACCCAATCGAAGTGTGTTATCGCTCGCTTATTAAAACCAACATGAAAGTAGTTGCCGATGGCTTGCTGCTTGATGTTCTGCGCCGTATTAATAGCTTTGGTCTGCGCCTTGCAAAACTTGATGTACGTCAGGATTCATCGCGTCATGGTGATGTTTTCTCTGAGTTAACACGTTATTTAGGTTTAGGTGATTACCATCAATGGCAAGAAGAAGACAAACAAGCGTTTTTACTTGCTGAGCTAAATTCTCGTCGTCCGTTAATTCCAAAACATTGGCAACCAAGCCCAGAAGTACAAGAGGTGCTAGATACATTCGATGTAATCGCAGCGCAAGATGCTCAAACATTTGGTTTGTATATTATCTCGATGGCACGTACCGCATCTGATGTGCTGGCAGTACAGTTACTGCTTAAAGAAAGTGGTTGTAAGTTTAACTTACCGGTTGCGCCATTATTTGAAACGTTAGACGACTTAAATAATGGTAAAGAGGTGATCGAATGTTTACTTGATAACACTTGGTACCGTGGTCACATTCAAAACCAACAAAATGTCATGATCGGCTACTCAGACTCAGCAAAAGATGCAGGCATGATGGCTGCTGGTTGGGCACAATATGAAGCTATGGATAAGCTGGTTCAATTAGCCGAAAATCGCGGTATTGAGCTTATTTTATTCCACGGCCGTGGTGGTACGGTTGGTCGCGGTGGCGCGCCAGCTGCCCAAGCTCTTCGCTCACAGCCTCCTGGTTCATTAAAAGGTGGCCTGCGTGTAACAGAGCAAGGTGAAATGATCCGTTTTAAGTTTGGTTTGCCAGCTGTTGCTCTGCAAAGCTTAAATATTTATGCCGGTGCAGTTCTAGAAAGTAACTTGTTGCCGCCACCAGAGCCGAAGAGCGAATGGCGTGATGTTATGGAACTTATTAGTGCTGATTCGTGTGAGCATTACCGTCAAGTTGTGCGCCATGATGAAAACTTTGTTCCTTACTTTAGAATGGCAACGCCAGAACAAGAGCTTTCTAAACTGCCACTTGGTTCTCGCCCTGCGAAGCGTAACCCGAACGGTGGGGTAGAAAGCCTTCGTGCTATTCCATGGATCTTTGCATGGAGCCAAAACCGTTTAATGCTGCCAGCTTGGTTAGGTGCATTAACAGGCCTTAAAGCTGCGTTAGATAAGTATGGTATCCAGACACTTCATGAAATGAGCTTAAAATGGCCATTCTTCCGTGCTCGTTTAGAGATGCTAGAGATGGTATTTAGTAAAGCTGATACATGGTTAAGTGCGCATTACGATGATGCACTAGTAACTGAACAATATAAGCCATTAGGCGTGAAGTTACGTCAAGAATTGAGCGAAGCTATTGAGCTTGTTCAATCGCTTAGCCCACAAAAGAGCCTGCTTGCAGACCAACCTTGGATCAAAGAGTCAATCGCGCTACGTAACCCGTACACAGATCCACTTAACTTATTACAAGTTGAGTTACTGCGTCGTTCACGCGAAGCAGATGAAAGTTCTGCAGGCGATATTGATAATGCCTTGATGATCACTATGACAGGTATCGCTGCAGGTATGCGTAATACCGGTTAATAGCTAGTGTCATCGATTAACCTTGCATCAATTGGCAAGCTAATCACAAAACGAGCGCCGTGTTTACATGACTCGGCGCTTATTTTCCCTCTAAGATTATATTTTACCGCATTAAATACTACGTTTAAGCCAAGCCCTAGATGGTTTCCACCTAGATTTGTTGTATAAAAAGGCGTAAATATTTCATGTAGGATCTCATCATTGATACCGACACCGTTATCTTGGTAGGTAATTTCAACCACATGTGTATAGGCTTTAACTCTTACCTCGACAACACCTTGATCAGAATTCACAAAGCCATGCTCGCAGGAATTAATAACCAAGGTTTTTAATACATCACTTAAGATAGTTGGATATGACGTAATAACTGCTTCATCGCCATGAATTTTAAACTCAATTTGTTTACCAAGGTGTTTACTCAAAGGGTATAAACGATGACTAATAAAGCTTGGCAGCTGTATTTTGCTCATTGGTTTATCAAGGTGAATAGACACATTGAGCGCTTTGAATTCTTCGACGATGCCGGCAAGTCGATTAATGCTACTGATCACTAGCTCTTTAGCGCTATTGGTATCGGTAATAAACTTATGAAAATGTTTGCTAGAGAGCTCTCGGGCTTTAAATTTTTCTTCTAAACCTTCCATGTAATCATCTATTAATGAACTTGCTGTCACTATGGTGCCAATAGGGGTATTAAGTTGATGCGCCATACCAGATACCAGTGCTGTTAAAGAGGCTATTTTTTCGATTTCAATCAGATGATCTTGTGTATCTTTTAACTGCTCTAATGCTTTAGTTAATTTTTGTTTTTGTTTGTCAATGCTGTTAATGGCGATAAGTGAGCCAAATAAAATAACAACTAAACAGATGCTTACTACAATCGTGAGATCTTTAAATGCATTGGCTTTAGTGGCTTTTATTTGCTCAGCACGAGTTAGGTTAGAAATTCTTACTTCTTTTGCGGCAACATCGGCTTCTGCAAGTGCTTTTGCTAAATTCACTTTGGCTTGTCTGGTTAAAATAGCGGCGTTAATGTACGAATATTGTTTATAAGCGCTAAGTGCATTTACATAATTTTTTTGTTGCTCGTAAAGCTCTGCAGTTAATTTGGCAATCGATAACAGGGCTTCAAAATTAGTATGGCTAACAGTGTGAGTATCAACGGATGCAAGCGTTGTGAGTGCTTTATCAGTATGTCCTTGTGCTTCATACGTTTCTGCTAAACATAAAATAATATTAAGTTGCTCATTCTCAAGCTGTTTATTTTCAATAAGCGTCGAAGCTTCGTTGAGTACCTTTTCTGAGTCTTCTAAAAAACCCTGAAAACGTAATACTTTGGCTTTTAGAACCAGGCTTGAAGCAAGGTGAGTGGTGTAGTTGTGTTGGCTTTGCAGCCCGATAGCTTCATTGATAATCTTGAGTGCTTCTGGATACTGTTTTAACCCAATTAAAGCTAGCGCTAAATTATTACTTGCAAATGATTCGTTGAGAGTTTGATTTTTACTGTGGGCATAATCTCGATAGTATGTGAACGAGTCGGCAGCTTCTTTATAACGGTTTAAACGTAGCTTTACCAAAGCGATATTATTTTCGGTTTGATAAACTAAACGCTCATCTCGAGATTGTGCAAATGGCATGGCATCGCGATAGTACGCTAAGGCTTCTTCATATAGACCTAAGCGCGCATAAATCCCACCAGAAATATTGAAATAGCCATACATGAGGTCTTTTTCATCAGATTGAGAAACCATATTCATGTACTTAACAATGGTTTCCATGGCTTGTTCAAGCCTGTCAGTCTCAAGCAAAAACCAAGCTTTATAATTAGTGACTATAATCTTTTGTTCTAGTGTTAGTTCGGTAGTTTCAATCAGCGCATTGACAAACTCAAGCCCTTCTTGAGGTGAACTGGCGTAGCTTTGCCTTATTGAGGTTCTAAGCTTTTCAAACTCTTTAATGGGCATCGCTTTAGGTGTTGTTGAAATTAATAAAATCAACAAGGTAAAGCCAAATAATATAACCAATCGCGCTTTCATGACACACCAATCCATTTAAAAATGAGCATAAAAAACGCTCACCCATTTTGCTGTCTAAATAACGCTAAAAAATAT
>NZ_JAKEVM010000112.1 GCF_022398475.1 Pseudoalteromonas shioyasakiensis
AAATACAGATATATAAACATGTTTATCCACAGTTTCTGTGGAGAAAGTGGATATTTAAACTGTGGATTGTGGATTTGTTTGCAATTTAGGCATGATTTACAAAAGTTATGCACAAGCTGTGGGTAAGATGATGAAAATACGGTTGTAAATAGTTATTTTAATCAAACAGCACATTTTTATAATAATTACTTCGTAACACCTTGATTAAACGTGTTTGTTAAAAAATAAATTTTCAATCTAATTTAGGCTTAGGTGTAAAGTGTTTGCTGTATCGCAGGTTATGTGGAACAATCAATAAAAATCGACTTACAAATGAGGCACTAAGGTGATTGATGCCGAAGGTTTTCGTGCCAATGTCGGAATTGTAATTTGCAATAATCAGGGACAAGTATTTTGGGCTCGTCGCTATGGTCAGCACTCTTGGCAATTTCCCCAAGGTGGTGTTGATGACGGCGAAACAGCAGAGCAAACCATGTACAGAGAATTACACGAAGAAGTGGGCTTGCTTCCTGAAGACGTTGAGATCGTCGCAAGTTCTAAACATTGGTTACGCTATAAATTACCCAAGCGTTTAATTCGCAGAGACTCAAGTCCTGTGTGTATTGGGCAAAAACAAAAATGGTTTTTACTGAAACTTCGTTGTAAAGATGAAGATGTAGATTTACTTAAAACTCATCACCCCGAGTTTGATGATTGGCGATGGGTGAGTTATTGGTATCCGGTTAGGCAAGTTGTTTCGTTTAAGCGCGATGTATATCGTCGAGTAATGAAAGAGTTTGCTCCGTTTGCAATGCCGTTTAATAAACGAGAGCAACACAAAGATCATTGGCGACATAAACGATAAGGGCAACCTTATTTAAATCAAAGGAGCAGCATCATGTTAGCCACGCTCAGATCAATTGCTGAGGCAGTGTCGCAACAGGCGGACTTAAATAGTGCGCTGGGGTGTTTTGTGCAAATGGTAAAAGATGCCATGCAAACACAGTGCTGCTCGATTTATTTTGCAGATTATAGTCAAGATAACTTTGTATTGATGGCCACCCAAGGCCTCAACCCAGATGCAGTGGGTAAGTTTCGTATTGGCTTTACTGAAGGTCTCGTTGGTCTTGTTGCTCAGCGTGAAGAGCCTATCAATATTGCTTTTGCTAAGTCTCACCCACGTTTTAAACTCTCACCTGAAGTCAATGAAGAAGGCTATAACGCGTTCTTATCTGTGCCAGTCGTGCACCAGAAAAAGGTTTTAGGCGTTATTGTTGTTCAACAAAAACTAGCCCGTGTTTTTAGCCCTGACGAAGAGTCATTTTTAATTACGCTCTCGGCACAGCTAGCTTCTCAGTTAGCTCATGCAGAAATAAAAGAAATATTACGCGTCGATGAGTTTTCACACCAAACCTCAGTATTAAAAGGGGTATCAAGTGCACCAGGTATTGCTATAGGTGAAGCCTTTGTGGTGATCCCTAAACTTGACTTTAGCTCTATTGAACTGCAAAAAGACGACGATATGAGCACCCAGCGTAAGCTATTTACCCAAGCAGTGGCTGCGACGCGGAACGAGTTTAATACCTTATCGATGACACTGAGTGACTCTATTCCGCAAGAGGCACTGGCGGTATTTGATGTTTATCAGCAGTTACTTGATGCCAAAAGTCTTGGTCAAAATGTTGAAGCGCAATTACAACAAGGCTGGAATGCTAAAAGCGCCCTGAAAATTGTTATTGAGAAATTAGTGACTCAATTCAATGCCATGCAAGATCCTTACATTAAAGAGCGTGCTGTTGATGTTAAAGATATTGGTTTACGGGTTTTACATCACTTAGTTAATACTGAGCATGCGGCAAAACCTTACCCTAAAGACACTATTTTAATTGCCGGTACATTAACCCCAGCAATGCTTGCTGAAGTACCTAAAGGGCAACTTGCCGGGGTTGTGAGTGTTAATGGTGCGGCAAATAGTCATGCTTCTATATTAACTCGTGCTATGGGGATCCCTGCTATTTGGGGCATTGAAGATGTGCCGTTATTGCAGTTTGAAGGCAAGCAAATGATTTTAGATGCCTATGCAGGGCGTTTATATATTTCTCCTTCACAAATGCTGCAAGAGGAATACAGTCAGCTCAAATATCAAGAAGCCTTATTGAACGACCGTTTTGTGGCAGAGCAAAACCTAGATGCCGTCACTAAAGATGGCGAACACATTAGCTTATTACTTAACGCGGGTCTTGAATTAAATACCGAGCATGACAATAAGCCATTTTGCGATGGGGTAGGTCTTTATCGCACCGAAGCCTGGTTTATGCAAAAAGGCCAATTTCCTTCACAGTCAGAGCAAGAAAGCTGGTATCGCGAAGTGCTAACGAGTTACCACCCTAATCCTGTGGTGATGCGTACACTCGATATTGGTGGCGATAAAGTTTTAGATTACTTCAATATAACAGAAGAAAACCCATTCTTAGGTTGGCGTGGTATTCGCGTGACCTTAGACCATCCAGAGCTATTTTTAGATCAGCTCAAGGCAATGTTAAAAGCCAATATTGGTTTGGGTAATTTAAAAATCATGCTGCCGATGATCAGTGGTTCAGAGGAAGTCGATGAATCGTTAAAATTGCTCGAACAAGCCTATTTTGAGTTAAGTGAGCAATACCCCGAACAGGCAATAGAACGCCCTGAAATCGGCGTGATGTTAGAAGTACCTTCAAGTGTATTTATGCTTGAAGAGTGGTCGCAAAAAGTCGATTTTTGCTCTGTAGGTAGCAACGATTTAACCCAGTATATGCTGGCAGTTGATCGCTCTAATGCCCGCGTTGCTGAGCTATTTAACCCTTATCACCCAAGTGTACTTAGAGTGCTGTTAAAAATAGCACAAGAGTGTCAACAACATGAGTTGCCATTTAGTTTGTGTGGTGAGTTAGGAGGCGACCCTGAAGGCGCTTTACTGCTTATTGCGATGGGTTATCGAAGCTTGAGTATGAACTACGCTTCGATTAGTAAAATTAAGTTTGTGCTTAGGCGATTAAATGTCAGTGATATGGAAAAGTTACTTGCAGAGTGTTTATTACAACCCACTGCAAAACATGTACTTAGGTTAACGCGTAACTTTATGATTGAACATCAACTCGGTGAGCTATTTTATACCCCAAGCCAAGGCCAATCATGAGGGAAAATTGTGCTGTGAAGCGCCTATACCCAAGCCATCTCAAGATGTAGAATTCAGCGTTTCACAGGTGCTTAATATCAAGGCGTTACTTTGCAAGAATGGCAGTCCCTTTTAAGAAGTAACAACGATGAGAGTAAGTGCTTGCGAAATGCCCAAAGGGTTGGTTTAAAAGCGATTTATACTGCGTTATTGATTTTAACAATAGAACCACTATTACTTGCAATCAATGCCTTGCCTAAATCGCTTTTAATTCCAACTGAAACTCGCATCTTGAGGTGGTTTGGGTATATATATTAGTTTAGTATATGTATATAACAAATTGAATATATGAGTGTGCTATGCATGACGTAATACTTTTAATGGTGTACTGCGCAATTTTGGGCAGTGTGGTTGGCTTTTTAGCCGGATTATTAGGCATTGGTGGTGGTCTTATTATCGTGCCGGTACTTAGTGCGCTGTTAGTGTCGTTTAATGTTGCCGATCCAAGCCATGTATTAGTCATTGCGATAGCAACCTCGTTAGCATCCATTATTTTTACCTCGACTTCTTCAGCCCTTGCTCATCATCGTAATGCTAACGTGCCTTGGGAAATTGCCCCATGGGTTATGACTGGTGTTGGCCTAGGCGCATTGATCAGTGGTTTTGCAGCAAGCTTTATCCCCGAGCAGCTACTGCGCTTTGTTTTTGCTGGTAGCGTGGTGTTTATCGCGCTCAGAATGGTGTTATCGACACGAAAAAAAGCCGCCAGTGAAAAACCGCTTCCATCAGGGCCTATTCTTGGCTTTTTATGTGCCATAATGGGGGCGCTGTCGGGGCTAATTGGTATTGGCGGCGGGGCGCTTATTGTGCCGCTACTGCATTATTTTTCTGTTGATATTAAAAAGGCCATTGGTTGTGCTGCTGCATGTGGTATTGTCATTGCGCTGTTCGGCTCGGTGGGTTACGTATCTGCCGGGTGGCAATTAACATCTTTCAGTGATGGATTTGCCGGATTTGTGTATTTACCTGCGTTAGTGGGGATTGTGGTTACCTCGTCGCTCATTGCGCCAATAGGTGCCAAAGCCACGCATTACTTGCCTGTGGCAACAATAAAAAAAGTATTCGCGCTATTACTTGTCATAATTGCGCTTAAAATGGTGTTTAGTTAAAGGTTTTTATTTTTATGGCTCTTCAATTTCCAGATATCGATCCGGTTATTTTTTCGGTAGGCCCGCTTAGCGTACGTTGGTACGGTTTAATGTATTTAATTGGTTTTGCTTTGGCTATGTGGCTTGCTAATCGTCAAGCAGAAAAACCAAACTCAGGTTGGACAAAAGAACAAGTTAGTGACTTATTATTTTACGGCATGCTCGGGGTAATACTAGGCGGCCGTATTGGTTATGTATTGTTTTATCAGTTCAGCTACTTTATTGAAAACCCACTGTATTTATTTAGAATTGACCAAGGTGGTATGTCGTTCCATGGTGGCACTCTGGGTGTAATTACAGCCATTGCAATTTTTGCTTGGACCCGTAAAAAATCATTATTTGAAGTGGGCGATTTTGTAGTGCCACTCGTACCGCTTGGTTTACTAGCTGGACGTATTGGTAACTTTATTAATGGCGAGTTATGGGGCCGAGTGACAGATGTACCTTGGGCGTTTATTTTCCCATCAGGTGGCCCAGAGCCCCGTCATCCATCACAATTATACGAAGCCTTTTTAGAAGGTTTGGTGCTGTTCTTAATCTTACAATGGTTTATCAAAAAGCCTCGTCCAGCGGGAAGTGTTGCTGGGGTGTTCTTACTTGGCTATGGCGTGTTTAGATTTATTGTTGAATATTTCCGTGAGCCAGATGCTCATTTAGGTTTATTCGCAGGCTTTATCTCGATGGGGCAAATACTGTCATTGCCGATGGTAATTGGTGGCCTTGGTTTGTTAATATGGGCCTATAAAAAGCCGCAACACAGCGTGGCAAGCAAAGCATAACAAGAGCAAATCAATGAAACAGTATTTAGATTTATGTCAGCGTATTGTTGACGAAGGTGTGTGGGTTGAGAACAAACGCACAGGGACTAAGTGTTTAACCGTTATTAATGCCGATCTTGAATATGATGTGGCAAATAATAAGTTTCCGCTAATAACAACGCGCAAGAGCTTTTACAAAGCGGCGATTGCGGAGTTACTTGGTTATTTACGTGGTTACGACAGCGCTGCACAGTTTCGTGATATCGGCTGTATGACTTGGAATGCTAACGCAAACGAAAACAAAGCTTGGCTTGAAAATCCACATCGTCGTGGTGAAGATGATATGGGTCGAGTGTATGGTGTGCAAGGCCGCAGTTGGCAACGTCCGGATGGCAGCCACCTTGATCAACTTAAAAAAGTTATCGATAACTTATCAAAAGGGATTGATGATCGCGGTGAAATCGTCACTTTTTATAACCCAGGTGAGTTTGAGTTAGGCTGTTTACGCCCTTGTATGCACACGCACACCTTTTCTTTGTTGGGCGATACCTTATACTTAACATCATACCAACGTAGCTGCGATGTGCCGCTGGGTTTGAACTTTAATCAAATTCAATGTTTTGTGTTACTTGCTTTAGTTGCACAAATCACCGGCCACAAACCGGGTAAGGCGTATCATAAAATAGCGAATGCGCATATTTATGAAAACCAACTTGAGTTGATGCGTGATGTGCAGCTTAAGCGTGAGCCATTCGCGTCGCCAGAATTAAAAATAAACCCAAATATTAAATCACTAGAAGACATTGAAACCTGGGTTACAAAAGACGATTTTGAAGTAGTAGGTTATCAGTGTCACGATGCAATTAAGTATCCGTTTTCAGTTTAAGAACAATAAAATTTAAGGAGAAATCAATGAAAGCAGTGATCCCAGTTGCTGGTCTTGGCACGCGTATGTTACCTGCAACAAAAGCAATCCCTAAAGAAATGCTTCCTATTGTTGACCGCCCGTTGATTCAGTACGTTGTGAATGAAGCAATTTCAGCAGGAATTAAAGAAATTGTTTTAGTAACGCATTCAAGTAAAAACTCAATTGAAAACCACTTTGATACCAGTTTTGAGTTAGAAGCAACGCTAGAAAAGCGTGTTAAACGTCAGTTACTTGCAGAAGTACAATCAATCTGCCCGAAAGATGTAACAATTATTCATGTTCGCCAAGGTGAAGCGAAAGGCCTTGGTCATGCGATTAACTGTGCTGCACCTATCATAGGTGATGAACCGTTTGTTGTTATCTTACCGGATGTGATCATCGATGATGTAGCAAGCGACCTTAAAAAAGATAATTTAGCTGAAATGATCCAGCGCTTTGAAACCACCGGTGAGAGCCAAATCATGGTTGAGCCTGTGCCGCAAAACGAAGTAGACAAGTTCGGTGTTGTCGACTTAGGTGATGTAAAAATCAATCAAGGTGAAAGCGCAGCTATTTTAAATATGGTTGAAAAGCCTCCAGTTGATCAAGCACCATCAAATCTTGCTGTTGTGGGTCGCTATGTATTGAGCAAAAATATTTGGCCATTACTTGCAAAAACCCCAGCCGGTGCAGGCGATGAAATCCAATTAACAGATGCCATTGCCATGCTCATGGAAAAAGAGATTGTTGATGCTTACTCAATGAAGGGTAAAAGCCATGATTGCGGTAGCAAAATTGGTTATTTAAAAGCCATCGTTGAGTTTGCACTGCGTCGTGATGAATTCAAAGGTGAGCTTACAGACTTCATAAAGTCGCTTGTTAAATAAGCAATTCAAATTACCTAGTTGAAAATTATGTAAAAAAAGTGTCTATATGGCACTTTTTTGTTATTTACATGTTCCTCCCAATTGTCGATTATTACCCAATAAAGGATTTTTCTGATATACCTAAGTCTTAACGCATTGTTAAGATTAAAGATCAGTGAGATGCTTATTTACCCCTGTAGGATAGTTAAACTCAGCTATACTTATAAAAATACCTATGTAAAGACGGATTTTTATTGCTTTAGGTTGTCTAATATGAAAACTTAAGTATTAGGGTGTCATTAAGTTTTTATTGCAGTTAGTTAAGCACTGTACTGAAAATATTATAATAACAAATAATGTGTTAGAGTTTTCTTATGCAATGCCGTAAATCACTTTTATGGTTTTTGTATAGGTAAGTGCTAACAGATAGACTTCTTTAAAAAGAAGCAAATTTTTAATGGTACGTTTAAGAATCCTACTTATGAAATATTGCTCAAAACCTTTGCGTTACAGTATATACCTGTTGGTGTTATTGACTGTGTCTGGTTGCAGTAATAAGGCATTTCCTGATATCTCTTTTAACAAGCTTCCTGTTTTCAATGTTGTTCAGTACCTTAGCGATGTAACGCTAATGCAAAACTCATTTTTGTTGGCGCAAACCCAAAGTGAACCGGTCAGTACAGTGTTAGATCAGGCTGATACTTCTCAAGCACTATCAAGCGACTCTAAAGACTCTGTTAAACCTGACTATGCATTTGCTTTGCAATTAGCGTCTGTTAATACGGAACAAGATCTAGCTTATACATTAAAGAAAATGGCTAAACGAGCGCCCAGTATTTTTCAAGGAAAGCCGATACTTAATGTTGAAGTCGCTGATGTAAATGAGCATACCTACTATCGACTTAAGTTTGGTGGCTATAAGTATTTGAAAAACGCGAAAGCTGATTGTGAAGCGATTAAACGACAAGGCATTGATTGCTGGGTAAGTAACTACACTGACAACCGAATTTATTTTTAGCGTCAAATATTCACTCTAAAGATGGCATTTTTATTGCTAAGATTTAAGTCTGTTTTTTAGAATTGACGTCACCATGCATTTTTCTATTTTCTCTAAATATCTATTTATAACCATCTGCTTAACTGCTCTAACAGCATGTATGATGAGCCAAGAGCAAACCCAGCCAGCTTACACTGAGCAGCAAGTACAGCAATTTGCTGCCCAGTGGCATAATAAACAACCTAGTATTGAGCGTCTTGCGTTGATGGAAAAAGACCTTGCGTTGTTAATCGAAGTGCTTTCAGCCAATAGCGATTTAACCGCACAACCATCACAATTTGAGCCACAAAATGATGTGATTATTCATCAAAGCGAACAAACGCAAGTACAGCAAGCATCATCCACAGACTCACTTGAGGCGATTATTGCAGCAAATAAAGCGGCTGAAGCGGGCGTGCAATTAGGTTTATATTTAACGCCGAAAAAAGTTAGTCATCAGCTCTTAAAGCTTAAACGTGATTATCCTGCTGTTTTAAATGACCTTGATTTTCGTTTTAAAACACGAGAGCAAAAAGGCGTAACCTTGTATGGATTGAGGGCTGGTCCATTTGCAAATTATACTCAGGCTACTGCATTTTGTGAGATAGCCAAAAGAATGGGGCAAACCTGTGTGACGGCACCGTTTATTGGGCAGATGCTATAACCGCTTATTTAACAACAGAAGGGAATTGACCCTTCTGATAAACCATTCGCCTCCTCAAAAAATTAGCTACATCAGCCTACACAATTAAATCATTGTCTGAATGCAATGCTAGCTTATTGGTATTTTAGAAGTGACGTGTTCTTGTTACCACGCTTCGGCTTTTCATAATAATCCCATCAACAATAATACTTAGGCATAATTATTGCTTTGTACTTACTAAGTTTAGTGAGGATGGCAATTATGCGCCTGTTATTTTATTCAGTTTTTTTAGTGTTGGTGGGTTGTAGCTTAACTGAAGAGCCACAAAAAACGCCCCCTAGAGAAACCCCAAAATCGCCGATGGCACCTTATACGGTGCATCAATACGTTGCTGATTTAAGTAGTCAGCTGAGCCGTATTCAAGGCCCTTACAAAGGCAATGCACGTATTGCTGTGACCAGTTTTTATATGGCTGATGGCTTAGGTACTGATTTAGCAGAAGATCAGGGCAGTGGCTTGAGTCAGCAAATTCAAGAAAGTTTATTAACGCAATTTACTCAGCTTGGTTTTCATACCATAGAGTATCGATTAGAAAATACTTTAAATTTGCAGCAATCGGCCGATAGTGTACTTAGTCGTGATGTAAATACCTTACGTCAACGTCAGAATATTGACTTTGTTATTACCGGCACACTGACGCGGCAACAACATGCCTACATAGTAAATGCCCGATTAGTGAATACCAAAGATCTGCGAATTGTGTCAGCAGCAAGCACTGAGATCCCTATCAATGTAATGTGGGGCGCTGAAAAAGTTCAGCAACGTGATGGCCAGTTGTATCGAAGCGAATATTAAGAGGAACTCATTTAATGAAACGTTTAATTTTAACTTTATGTTTGCCGTTTGGCTTTGGTTGCTCATCAATGTTAACTGGTGATGTAACACAACACGAAAATGATCCTCAGTTAGCTGCGCAAAGAAAAGTTGCCGCGCCGCATAGTAATGACAGTGTGTTTCAAACCAATCAGGCGGTAATGAATAACAGCACTTTTACAGCAGCCCCAACTCGTAAAAATATCAATCACTATGTACGTGGCATCATGCAGGATTTAGTTGAAAACTTGCAATATGTTAGTGATAACACACCAGTTGCTGTTTCAAGCTTTGTGTACCTTGATGCAGATTACAACTCAACAAATTTGCTGGGTAATCAAATTGCCGAAAGTTTTATTCATGAACTTCATGCGTTTGGTGTGCCTGTCATTGATTTTAAAACCACGGATTATATGCGTGTTACGCCAAGTGGTGATTATGTTTTCAGTCGTGATTATTTAGAGCTAAGCCAAGATCAAAACTTTAATTATGTATTGGCAGGTACTTTGGTTAATCATCAAAGTGGTGTGCTCGTTAATGCCCGTATTGTTGGTTTAGCAAGCAAAGCAGTTGTAGGGTCAGCGCAAGGTTTTATCCCGCAATCAGTGGTAGATGCCCTTGATAGTACCAACCGCAGTGATGGTATTACACTAAAACAAGCAAGTGAGTAAGCTATGAAAGGTTTTATCTTAGCATCGTTAACGCTCGCACTATCTGGCTGCCAATTGCTGCCAGAGCAATCAGCAGAGCCGCAAAATACAGCTCAAAATGTACCTGCATCAGCAAATACTCAAGTCGATTACGTTGCTATGCTACAAGCGCTTGAACAAAATGATATGCAGCAGGATAACGCTAACCATCGTTTATTTGTGCCTTATCAACATCATAAAACCGTTGTTAATTATGTCGAGCAAATGGCCCTTGAGTTAGTGGATACCATGCAACAAGAAAGCGAGTTAGGAATAGCCATAACTAGCTTTGTTGATTTAGATGCGAGCCTAAAAAATAGCTCTCAACTTGGTAATCAACTCTCTGAAACAATGATGCACCAGCTGCAAAAATTTGGCTTTGGCGTTGTTGATTTTAAAGCGATGGATATCATTAGTGTGACCTCGCGTGGTGATTTTGTGATGTCGCGTGATGTAGAAGAGTTGGCAGAGCGTCGCATTGCCAGCCATGTACTTACAGGCACGCTGATATACCGCCCAAATGGTGTTGAAGTGAATGCTCGAGTAATTAACTTAAAATCAAAGCTGGTTATTGCCAGCGCACAAAAAGTGATCCCTTATTTTGTGCTAAAAAATGAGTCAATCAAATCAGCAACTGCTCGCGTTAACTAGCTTCATTATTTTGCCAATCGACTTACTCACAAGTCGATTGGTTTATTCTCTTGATTACCAAAGCCTTAGACCGTTATAATTTTAGCTACAAGCTACAAGCTACAAGCTACAAGCTACAAGCTACAAGCTACAAGCTACAAGCTACAAGCTACAAGCTACAAGCTACAAGTTACAAGTTACAAGCTTTACCTCAACTTTTGAGTGGCCTCTTAGTTAAATGGATATAACGGCCCCCTCCTAAGGGGCAGTTACAGGTTCGATTCCTGTAGGGGCTACCAAGTTACTTCAGCAACCCCCAATTAAATTAACCCGTTACTTTTTCAAGCTCGCCTGTGCGCCATGGTTCAATGATGATTTTGATATGGTCGTTTGGTTTAAATAAGGTATCAAATGCACCTTGTACGCCGTCTATGCCGACTTTACCAGTACGCATTTTTTGCCATGCAATTTTGCCTGACGCAATGTTCTCAAGTGATTGTGCAAACTCTTCTGGCTGGTAGTAATAAGAGAAAATAAGGTCGAGCTCTTTCACTGTGGCATAGGCAAAGTTAACGTTTAGTGGCGCGGTATGTACACCTGTTACAATGATTTTTGCTTTTGCCGGTGCACGTAAAATGTAGTCGTTCAATAAGCGGCTTACACCGGCACATTCAAAAATAACGACCTTGTTGTTACCCGCAAGTGCTGCGGCTGTAGCAACTTCATCATCTTCCATAGGGTTAACATATTCTGTGGCGCCAAATTCAAGGGCAATTTGTTTTTTGCTCTCTTGTGGATCAGAGGCAACGATGTGTTTTACGCCTTGAAGCTTTAACGCGGCAATCGCGGCAAGGCCAATTGGGCCACAGCCAACCACAATGGCAACATCATCATTATGCATTTGTGAGCGGTTTACTGCGTGCAGGCCAACAGCAAGTGGTTCTGTAATGGCTGCCGCTTCTGATGGAACAGCATCAGGGATAGGTAATAGTAAGGCTTCATCAACAATAAAGTATTCAGAGTAGGCACCATATAGCCCAGGGGTTACACCTACGCCAGCGCCGCCCGCAGAAAGTAAAATTGGCACTGAGGTTACGCGGGTGCCTTTAGCTAATTCGCCTTTAGTATTTGGACCGTAGCTAACGATTTCTGCCGCGTACTCATGGCCTAATAACACTTCTTGGTCATCGCCTGCATCTTTAGCCATGATGCCAAGGTTTTTATAGATATCGAATACATCGCTGGTGTGGCGGGTTATATGAATATCAGAACCGCAAATACCGCAAGCTAGGCTTTTTACCAGTACTTGGCCGGGTCCAGGTGTAGGAATATCAATTTGTTTTACATGCAGCTTGCCATTTTGCATGGCAACAGAATTCATTTGGCTCATATGTGTGTCCTCAATTCACCTTATTTGTGAATTATTAGACTAAAGTAAAGCGCCTGCCTTAATCTTGACTTTTTACGACAAAAACACAGCTTATTACGACATGTCTGTTTATAAACTGCTCATTGTGGAATATTTAAAGTAAAAACCCTCAAAGTGATAAGGGTTTTTACTTTATTAAGTCTTAGCCGAAGTAGGCTGTATTGAGGTATAAATGAGTTAATACTCCAGCAAAGTAACCTAGTAAAATGACCGGCGACCATTTTAAGTGGCTATTAAATGTGTAGATCCCTCGCGCTTGACCCATTAGTGCAACTCCTGCCGCAGAGCCAATTGATAACAGGCTGCCACCAATTCCTGCTGTTAGCGTAATAAGCAGCCATTGACCGTGCGACATATCAGGCATCATTTGTAACACTGCAAACATCACTGGAATGTTATCGACTACCGCTGACATTAAACCAAGAATAATGTTCGCACCGGTAGCAGACCAGTTGTTATAAAGTAAGTCAGAAAGCAGCGCTAAGTAGCCGATAAACCCTAAGCCTCCAACACAAATAACGATGCCATAGAAGAACAAGAGCGTGTCCCACTCGGCTCTCGATACACGGCTAAATACATCAAAAGGAACAACGTTACCTAAGCGAGATAAGCGCTCTTTGTCACCTTCACGCTCTGCCATGGCGCGCTTTCTGGCAAGAGAGCCGGGGAGTGTCACGCGTAAGAAGTAACCAAAAAACTGTAAATAGCCAAGACCCATCATCATGCCCACAACCGGTGGTAAACCAAAGGCGGTTTTTAGCACCACCGCGGTGAGTATTGTCAGTAAGAATAAGCACAATATGCGAAGCGCACCGCGTTTAAGTTCAATATCTTCATCGGCCGTATCCGGGTGACGGTTATTGATAAATAAAGACATAACAAATGCAGGAATAATATAGCTGACTAAAGCTGGTAGGAATAAAACAAAAAACTCGGTAAAGGCAACAACATCGGCTTGCCAAACCATCAGAGTCGTGATGTCACCAAACGGGCTGAATGCGCCACCGGCATTTGCGGCTATTACAATATTGACGCACGACATAGCAATGAAGCGGTTATCATATGCTGCTACCTTCATTACCACTGCACATAAAAGTAGGGCAGTAGTTAAGTTATCGGCTACAGGTGAAATACAAAATGCCAGTACACCGCTTATCCAAAATAATTGCTTGTAGCTAAAGCCTCTAGCAACCAGCCAGCTTCTTAAGCTATCAAATAAACGACGCTCTTCTAGGGCGTTGATGTAGGTCATCGCAACGAGCAAAAATAGCATTAACTCCGAAAATTCTAACAAGGCGTGACGAAATGCGTCGGTGCTAAGATCAGATAAGTTTTGTGCACTGTACTGCCAAGCAATAAGGGTCCAAATAATCCCGGCTGCAACCAATACGGGTTTTGATTTGCGTAAGTGAATTTTTTCTTCGAGTATGACGAGCACATAAGCAAAGATAAAAATAACAAGGCATATAATGCCAACAGGATGGGTGAGTAAATCGATAGTACCAGTTGACGCAGCATGAGCTTGGCCACCGAAACATAGCAAGGAAAGGAGCAATCCTTGTGTTAGTTTTTTCATTGTATATTCCAATTAAATCATCTTAATTTCGTTACGGTTTAAGTTAAATGTAGCTGCAGACATTTTAGATTCATTCTTTGCTTTATGTAACAAATTGGTAACTAAGATGTTGGTATTTTGAATATAAATACGGGTGATGGCGAGAGCAGACCAGTTATATAA
>NZ_JAKEVM010000113.1 GCF_022398475.1 Pseudoalteromonas shioyasakiensis
CTTTAGCATAAATATAAAAAATTAAATATTTACTTGTACAGACTCGACCCCATCCACACGTGCATTTAATACTTTACCTGATTTTTTGTTTTTTACACGTACTAATTCGTCTAACGTGCCATCTTCTAGAGCAATTCCGGTGGTTTTAATTCTTAACCCGCGTAATGAAGCATAGATAGTTACATTATCGCCTTTACAAACCATACAAACTTGGCTCATAACAATAGGTGTGCCGTCACGTAAATTGCGCTTACTGCGACTGCCAATAAGTATAGCCTCATCTTGAACATATTGCGTTCTAACAAATTGCTTTGGCTTCATTTCGAGGCGTAAATGTTCAGGGCGAATGACCTCTCCACGGGCTAAATTAGTGGTAACAACAACCACAGGTTCGAGCTCAATAATGCGCACGTGAACGTATTGGGTCCAACTATTTAAATCTTGGCACTTAAGTTGTACAGTTACCTGCCGATTAAAAGGAGGCTCTGTTGGTAACTCTTTGTTAATTGGTGACTCACATAACCTCTCAGGAATGCGACTATCTAATGGTAAAGCACTAATTTGAGGTGTGGTGTCCAGATCAGGGAGCTGCTCGCTAACAAAATCGATGGCGATTTGTTGAAGTTGCTCGGTATTATAAACTTCTGCCTGTAGTTGTGTTGTAAACAACAGGCTAGTAAGAAAATAAAAAACACTGTATCTTCGGCTTTTTTTTAACAAACTCATATTGTTTCGACTATGCTTATGGTTGAAAACAAGGTATAAATATTTTGCGTCAAAAAACAGACGCTTTGTAACCTTATGTAGCTTTAACACAAAGAAGGCAATTATTGTTCCAGCTCTGATTGTTTATCTTTAGGAGATTGAAATGGCAGGCATTTTAGACTCAGTTAACCAGCGTACTCAGTTGGTTGGGCAAAACCGCCTTGAATTACTATTATTCAAACTCAGAGGGCGACAACGCTTTGGTATAAACGTGTTTAAAGTAAGAGAGGTTCTGCAATGTCCACCACTTACTAACATGCCTAAATCAAATGCGTACATTCGCGGTGTTGCGCATATCCGTGGTCAAACTATCTCTGTTATTGATTTATCGATGGCTGTAGGTGGCCCTGCAATTGAAAATATCAAAGACAGTTTTATCATCATTGCTGAGTACAACCGTTCAGTGCAAGGGTTTTTAGTTGGTGGTGTTGAACGCATCGTGAATATGAACTGGGAAAAAATAATGCCGCCGCCTTCGGGAGCCGGACGTTATTCTTACCTAACTGCGGTCACTGAGATTGAAAACGAATTAGTTGAAATTCTCGATGTAGAAAAGATATTAAACGAAATTTGCCCAGTTAACACTGAAGTGAGTGCTGAAGTAGTTGGTGAAGGTGAGATTCAGCGTGACTTGGGTGAGCGTATTGTTTTTATTGCTGATGACTCTGCAGTAGCTCGAAACCAAGTCAAGCGTGCGCTTGAACCTCTAGGTGTACAAACTGAACTAGCTAAAAACGGAAAAGAAGCACTTTTACGTTTAAGAGAGATTGCTCAGCTCGATTGTCAAAATGATATTACTGAACGTGTTGGTCTATTAATATCTGATGTAGAAATGCCAGAAATGGACGGTTATACCTTAACCGCTGAAATTAAGGCTGATCCAAAATTATCACCTTTGCATGTGATCTTGCATACCTCTTTAAGTGGGGTGTTTAACCAAGCAATGATCGAAAAAGTGGGTGCTGATGATTTTATTGCAAAATTTAACCCAGATGAATTAGCGACAGCTGTGAAGAAATGGGTTCATTGTGATTAATTATTTATAGGTGGTATTACTTTGGAAAATAAGCATTTACAACAAAGCGAATACGATCAATTCCGCTCTTTTTTAGAGCAACAATGTGGCATTGTGCTTGGCGATAATAAACTTTATCTAGTTAAAAGCCGCCTTGCGCCGCTTATGGCGCGTTTTAATGTTGAATCTTTATCACAGTTGGTAAGTAAAACACTAAGCCCTCATGAGAGGCAGCTTCGTGCCGCTGTCGTTGATGCGATGACAACCAATGAAACGCTTTGGTTTCGTGACCAATATCCGTTTGAGTTATTGAAAACAAAACTATTTCCTGAGCTTAAAGATGTGCGTAGGCCACTAAAAATATGGTCAGCGGCAAGTTCATCAGGACAAGAGCCGTACTCAATTGCCATGTCTGTTGCCGAGTTCCAATCTAAAAACCCAGGTGTATTAAAGATGGGTGCGCAAATTATTGGCACTGATATCTCTAATACCATGCTTGATATGTGCAAGAATGCTGAGTATGACTCGCTGGCGCTCGCTCGAGGCTTGTCGATGGAGCGTCGTCAAAAGTTCTTCAAGGACAGCGGTAATGGAATGGCTCAGGTAGTTGACCCTATACGTAAAATGGTCAGCTTTAGACATTTAAACTTACTCGATTCATATGCCCTAATGGGCAAGTTTGACATCATATTTTGCCGTAATGTGTTGATTTACTTTTCACCAGAAGTAAAAGCTAAAATCATTTCTCAATTTGCTCAAGCTTTAAACCCGAAAGGTTACCTGTTTTTAGGTGCGTCAGAATCAATGGCGGGCTTAAGTGATAGCTTTGATATGGTTCGTTGTAACCCAGGTATCATCTATCAGAAAAAGTAAACTCTCCTTAGCAACCTAGTCCTTAGGTTGCTAAATTTACTTATTTTTCAGTCTCTTATATAAATCAAATTACTCCTAAATTTTTGGCTTAGCTTTTGCATTAACCTCTACAGAGTCAATTTTTTGGAGATGGTTATGGCTATCAGTTTTGATAAAGCATTTGGTGTTCATCCTCATGCGATGTTGATCCGTTCACAACGCGCTGAGTTATTAGCGACAAATATCGCTAATGCTGATACGCCGGGCTATAAAGCGAAAGATATCGATTTTGCCTCGGCATTAAAAGCGGCAAAAAGCAACCAACAAGGCGGCAATAGCATGGTAAGAACCGATGCTAAACATATTGCCGGGGGCAGTCGTTTTGTTGGCAGCGCAGAAATGTTTCGTACGCCAAATCAAGCAGATACAGGTGATGGTAACTCAGTCGATATACAAGTGGAACGAAACTTGTATGTACAGAACTCATTAGAGTATCAGGCAAGCCTGCAATTTATGAGTAGTAAAATTAAAGGCCTTAAAAAAGCCCTCGGTAGTCAAGGAGCTTAATCATGAGTTTGTATAATGTTTTTGATATTTCAGCAACCGGTATGAGTGCGCAAAATGTTCGCTTAAATACCACAGCCAGTAATATCTCGAATGCAAATACGATTAGTTCTAGTCAAGATCAGACATATCGAGCGCGCCACCCTGTTTTTGCTGCAGAGTTGACTAAAGCGTCAGCATCACAAAGCAATCCTCAGGGCTCTTCTGTTGGCGTTAAAGTGTTAGGCATTGTAGAGAGTGATAAACCTCTACAAATTGAATATAACCCGAACCACCCAAGTGCGGATGAAAATGGTTATATCTACAAACCTAACGTTAATGTTGTAGAAGAAATGGCAAATATGATTTCTGCCTCTCGCTCTTACCAAACAAATGTGCAAGTTGCTGATGCAGCTAAGCAAATGTTAAGTAAAACACTGTTGTTAGGACAACGGTAACCGAGGATAAGTTATGAGTAACGACATCAGCTCTGCATCATCATCCTATATGGATAGTTTGCGTTGGAATCAAAGTAGTACGCAAACAACTGAAGAAGACAACAACACGCTTTCTCAGGAAGATTTCTTTTCGTTGTTAACACAGCAGTTGTCGTTTCAGGATCCGAGTAATCCTGCTGATAACGATCAAATGATTGCGCAGATGACGAACTTTACCATGGCTGAAGGTATTTCAAACTTAAACGAGAAGTTTGATTCACTCACTGCATCAATGACATCAAATTCTGCGTTACAGGCTTCGACTCTTGTTGGTAAGCAAGCACTGCTTGAATCTGACACCATTGATTTTGATGGCGAAAATCTAGCTAAAGGGTCGGTGGTTGCAGAAACCGCTGTTGAATCTTTAACGCTAAGAATAACGGATTCATCAGGCCAGTTAGTGCGTACCATTGAATTAGGTTCTCAGTCAGCGGGTGCACTTCGTTTTGAATGGGATGGTAAAGACAATGATGGCAATGTGCTACCAGAAGGTGAATATGACATCAGTGCTGAAGGCTTTGTAAATGGAGACTACAGCAGTATGCCAATGGCGACCTTTAAGAATATTGAAAGTGTCAATATTAATGGCGCAAGCGGCATTATCGTAAATACAAAAGAGGGTGCGGTTAGGCTAACTGATATAGCTGAAATCGCATAAGTAAAAAAGGTTTGGGTTAGCTTAGGCTAAGAGATAGGTTAGAGGTGAGTTATGAGCTTCAATATTGCATTAACAGGCTTAGCAGCCGCGCAAAAAGATTTAGACGTTACCGCAAATAACATTGCTAACGTTAATACTACGGGCTTTAAAGAGTCTCGTGCAGAGTTCGCTGATGTATACGCATCATCAGTATTTAGTTCTGGTAAAACAAAAAATGGTGACGGTGTAAGAACAACAATGGTGGCACAACAATTCCACCAAGGTTCGTTATCTTTCACAAATAACTCACTTGACTTAGCGATCACTGGTGAAGGTTATTTCGCAATGGCGAATGACCTAGGTGCACAAGACTTCACATATACCCGAGCAGGTGCGTTTAAATTAAATAAAGATAACTTTGTAGTCGATGCTAATGGCAACTATCTACAAGGTTTCCCTGTTGATGAAGCAACCGGTGATACCACTTCTGTTAGCTTAAGTACATCTTCTGCACTACAAATTCCTGATGCATCAGGTTCACCACGTGCAACCACGAATGTTTATTCATCTTTTAATCTAGACTCTCGAGCAACTTCACCGTCAGTGACGCCGTTTGATCCTGAGACAAGTGCTTCATATAACAGCTCAACATCAACAACAGTGTATGATTCATTAGGTGAGCCACATATTTTACAATTCTTTTTTGTGAAAACTGATTCAACAACTACTGGTAATGAAAATGAGTGGGAAGTGTATGCTACTTTAGATGAAAAACCGTTTGCTGCGGATGGTACTGAGCAAACTACGTCGCCATACACGCCTATTTCGACTTTTCAGTTTGACTCAAGTGGTTTACCACTAAATACAGATGGTGTAGCAAACACTGACACTACGTTTGACCCATTAACGTTACCAAATGGTGTTGGTGCTGCGGCAGGCTTATCTGACTTACTTTCTAATGGTGCCAGCTTCCCAGATGATGTCACTATTAATTGGCGTGATGAAGCAGCAACAACAAATAAAATTCCTACTCAGTATGCTAGTAACTTTGAAGTAAAAGCACTGGAACAAGATGGTGCGACTGTAGGTCGTCTATCAGGTATCGATATCGGTTCTGACGGTAAAATTGTTGCTTCATACAGTAATGGTGATACTTCATTCCTAGGTCAAGTTGCGATGGTACGCTTTTCGAACTCACAGGGTTTACAACAAGTGGGTGATACAGCCTGGAAGAAGAGCCTTACATCAGGTGAACCTATTGCTGGCGAACCAGGTTCAGGTACTTTAGGCTCAATTAACTCATCTGCGCTTGAACAATCAAACGTAAACCTAACTAACGAACTTGTTGACTTGATTAGTGCGCAGCGTAACTTCCAAGCAAATTCACGTGCGCTTGAGGTTAACTCAACACTACAGCAAAACATCCTACAGATCCGTTAATTTTAACGGCTCTAAGCTTAATCCGACACGAAGGCTGCTCCCTCTATTGGCAGCCTTTTTTCATTCTAATTATTCATTTTTCTCTTCTATTTTAGCGTCAATTTTACTTTGGCACTTTTATTGCATTTCTTAGTTATCGTATTTTTAGTGAGTCAATGTTATGGACAAAATGGTCTACATTGCCATGTCGGGTGCTAAGCAAAGTTTGCGAGGTCTTGAACTCAAGGCCAACAACCTTGCTAATGCTAACACCACTGGCTTTAAAGCTGATTTTGCACAAGCTCGCTCTATGCAAGCCTTCGGTGAAGGTCTGCCATCTAGGGTGTTTGCAATGCAAGAACGCCCTGGATCTAATATGGAATCGGGTGGTTTTGTTGAAACTGGCCGCGAGCTTGATATCGCGATGAGTGACCGTGGTTGGTTGAGTGTACAAGATGCATCAGGCAATGAGGCGTACACCAAAACTGGCACATTAAACATTACTCCAGATGGCGCGTTGATCACTAGCCATGGCCGTCAAGTAATTGGCGAAGGTGGTCCAATCATTTTGCCATTACCTATCGAGAAAGTTGAGTTTAGTGAAGACGGTGCTATTCAGGTTCGCCCACAAGGAGCGCCAGCAAACTTTTTGGAAGTGGTTGATCGCTTAAAAGTGATTGAGGCTGATAACACTCAGCTTGAAAAAGGTAATGACGGTTTATTTCGACCAAAAGAAGACATGTTGGTCAATGACCTTTGTGGTTTTTGTGATATTTCACCAAACGTAAAAGTACTGTCGGGTACGCTTGAAATGTCGAACGTAAACCCAGTGCATGAAATGGTCGACATGATCAGCAATCAACGCCAATTTGAATTACAAGTTAAATTAATGAAAACAGCCGAAGAGCTCGATGAGCGTCAAGATCAGCTGTTACGCATTGTTTAAGATGACTGAGAGGGTAGAGTTATGAATCCTGCATTATGGATCAGTAAAACCGGGCTTGACGCCCAGCAAACCGATATTTCGGTGATCTCAAATAATCTCGCGAATGCCAGCACGGTCGGTTACAAAAAAAGCCGCGCCGTATTTGAAGATTTACTATATCAAAACATCAATCAACCAGGTGGCCGTTCGTCGCAAGACACTGAAATGCCATCAGGTTTAATGCTTGGTGCCGGTGCAAAAGTGGTTGCTAACCAAAAGAACTTTTCACAAGGTAACATGCTTACCACAGAAAATTCATTGGACTGGATGATCTCAGGTCCTGGCTTTTTTGAAGTGCAATTACCAGATGGCAACATTGCATACTCACGTAATGGTCAATTCACCACTGACGAAGATGGTCGCATTGTAACTTCTGGTGCGGGTTTTCCATTACAGCCAGAAATGAACGTACCAGACGATGCACAATCAATTACTGTTTCGCAAGACGGTGAAGTGTCGGTACGTATTTCAGGGCAAGCAGAGAACGTGGTAATTGGTCAGCTAACAATTAGTGACTTTATTAATCCATCGGGTCTTGAACCTATGGGGCAAAACTTATACACAGAAACCGCTGTGAGTGGCGCACCTGTGCAAGGGAACCCAGGTATCGATGGTTTAGGTACTGTGGTTCAAGGTTCACTAGAAACGTCTAATGTGAATGTAACAGAAGAACTCGTTAACTTGATCGAAACGCAGCGAATTTATGAAATGAATTCAAAAGTGATTTCAGCGGTTGATGAAATGCTTAGTTACATCAATCAACAGCTTTAATGGGTAGGAGGCAGCATGCGTAACATTATCTTAGTCACATCGGCAGCATTAATGCTGGGTGGTTGTATGACAACGCAAAATCATCATGTGGTTCAGGATGACCCTTACTATGCGCCTATGTATCCGGAGCCAACAACAGAGCCAATGGTACCAACGGGTTCGTTGTTTGATAGTTATTCAGCAGATGACTTGTACTCAGATAAAAAGGCATTGCGCGCGGGTGATATCATCACTGTTAAATTGCAAGAATCAACGCAAGCCACCAAAGCGGCAAAAACCGAAACCGACAAAGAAACGGACGCTAGTTTAGACCCTGTTATTGGGCTTGGCGGTAATCCAGTTAACATTGGCGGTGATAGCATTCAGTTTGGTATTGGTTCTGGGGCATCGTTTAAAGGTGATTCAAAGTCTAACCAATCAAATAGCTTATTTGGTGATATATCTGTCAATGTGATGCGTGTTCTACCGAACGGAAATTTGGTTATTCGCGGTGAAAAATGGCTCACTTTGAACACCGGTGAAGAATTTATTCGCCTTGAAGGTTTAGTTCGTCCTGAAGATGTTCAAGCAGATAACACGGTCACATCAAACCGTATTGCTAATGCGCGAATTCAATACTCAGGTAAAGGGCAAATTCAAGAAACGCAAAGTGCAGGTTGGCTGTCTCGTTTCTTTAGTAGTTCGCTTTTCCCATTTTAGAGGAATAAAGTCATGAATGGGTTTAAATACATCATCGCTCTTTGCTTAATTAGCCTGCAGTTTTCTGCACAGGCTGAGCGAGTCAAAGATGTATCTATGGTTGAGGGCGTGCGCGCAAACCAATTAGTGGGTTATGGTTTGGTTGTCGGTTTGCCCGGCACAGGTGAACAAAGCCGATTTACTCAACAAAGCTTTAAAGCTATGCTGAATGGTTTTGGTATTACCTTACCTGATAGCTTAAAACCTAAGATTAAAAATGTTGCCGCTGTGGCTGTACATGCAGAGTTACCGGCATTCAGAAAACCCGGTCAAACCATTGATATTACGGTTTCATCTATTGGTAGTGCGGGTAGTTTACGTGGCGGTACTTTATTACAAACCTTCCTAAAAGGGGTTGATGGCAATACCTATGCGATTGCACAAGGCAGCTTAGTCGTTGGTGGTCTAGGTGCTGAAGGGGCAGACGGTAGCCGTGTAATTATTAACACACCCACAGTGGGTCGTATTCCAAACGGTGCCATTGTAGAACGTGCTATTAAGAGCCCGTTTATGCAAGGTGACTACATTACCTTTAATTTAAATCGTCCTGATTTCACAACGGCTAAACGCTTAGAGCAAACGATTAATGATTTAGTGGGTCCTGACAGCGCTCAGGCAATCGATGCAGCTTCAGTACGAGTGTTAGCACCGCGTGATGCTTCTCAACGTGTTGCTTATTTGTCGACACTTGAAAACTTAGAGTTTAAGCCAGCAGACACAGCAGCAAAAATTATTGTGAACTCTCGCACAGGCACAATAGTGATTGGCAAAAACGTGAAGCTACAGCCAGCGGCGATTACACATGGTGGTTTAACGGTCACCATTGCTGAGCAGCAAAATGTGTCACAGCCAAATGCTTTAAGTGATGGTGAAACTACCGTTACCAATCAAAGTATTATTGATGTGAACGAAGATGATTCACGTGCTTTTGTATTTAATCCAGGTGTTAATCTTGATGATCTCGTGCGTGCAATCAATGAAGTTGGGGCCGCACCGGGTGATTTAATGGCAATCCTTGAAGCTTTAAAAGAAGCGGGGGCGATAAACGGGCAACTGGTTATCATTTAAATTAAAACGCGCTTTCGAGCGCGTTTTTTGTTTTAGTATTTCTTAAATCATTTAGCACACAAACATCAGCCAAAATCTTGGCTCTGAAGTTACTCCATTCCTGTATCAGTTATTAGCCATTCATTTATAAAGTTTTTTATTGGCGCAATTTTTGCATTTTAATTTTCATTATTAACTATTGTGTCAAAAAGCTGATGGATACAAATCATCTCGACAAGCAAAACTTTTTTGATTTAGGCAACTTAGACTCATTACGTCAAAATGCCTTAAAAAGTGATGCCTCTAGCGATGCGTCAAAAGAGGCGCTGAAAAAAGCGGCGGCACAATTTGAATCTATCTTCACTCAGATGCTACTTAAAAGCATGCGCAAAGCAAATGAAGCGTTTGAAGATAAAGACAGCCCATTTAATTCAAGCGGCGTTAAATTTTTTGAAGAGATGCATGACCAACAAATGTCGGTTGAGCTTTCATCAAATGGTTCGCTCGGCCTAGCTGACTTGATTGTTCAGCAGCTCTCGCCAGACGGTAAAGAGTTTACACCAGGTTCTGTACTAAGAACGACGGCTGACTTTGATAGTGATAAACGCGCAAGCGGTGTCCTTAATAGCACTACTGAGGCTAAGGCTAAACCACAAGCTGTCGAGGATACATCAGCGAACGAGCAATCAGAAAACCGCTTTGAAGATGCTGAGTCTTTCATTAGCTCTGTTTGGGAGCACGCTAAAAATGCGGCTGAAAAAATTGGCTTAAACCCAGCTGTGATGGTTGCTCAAGCAGCACTTGAAACGGGCTGGGGTAAACACATCATCAGTAAAGCTGATGGCACAAGTAGTAACAACTTATTCAATATTAAATCGGATAGGAGCTGGCAAGGTGATAAAGCAAGCAAAGTCACGCTTGAGTTTGAACAAGGTGTGCCAGTTAAAAAGCAAGCAAGTTTTCGCTCTTATCAATCGATTAAAGACAGTGTGAACGACTTTGTGGATTTTTTAAATGAAAACCCACGTTATCAAGAAGCACTTAATAATACCGCAGAGCCTGCAGCCTTTTTAGATTCGTTACAAAAAGCAGGCTATGCAACTGATCCAAATTATGCCGATAAAATTAAGCAGGTATTGAAGCGCGTTGAGCTTCAAAGCGTCGCTGCTTCATTGGTACGTTAAGGAGTAGACCCTCATGTCATTTAGCTTATATGACATAGCAAATGCCGGTGTAAGAGCTAACTCTGAGCTTTTACAAACCACCAGTAAAAACATCGCCAACGTTAATACCGAGGGCTATGTGCGTGAGCGTACTGAGTTCACAACCATGATCGATAACCAAGTCGGCCGTGGTGAAACGTATCGCTTACTAAATGAATTTGCACAAAAGCAATTAAATAGAGATACCTCTAATAAAGCGTTTTTTGATCAGTTTGTAACTGAAGCAAGCCGTGTAGATAGCTTGTTTTCAGAAGAGTCAAACAGCTTATCAACGAGCGTAAATTCGTTTTTTAACAATGTACAAGAAAGCTTAAATCAACCGTCATCAACAGTAGCTCGTTCACTGGTCATGACGGATGCACAAAATTTGATTGATCAAATGGACAGGTTATCGAGCATTGTGGTTGACCAAAAAGCAGTAGTAAATGAGCAGCTAGAAATCTTTTCAGATGAAGCAAATAACCTGATCCAAAATATCAGTGATTTAAATACCAAGATTGCTTCGGTTCATGGTACTGATCGTGAGTCAGTATCAAGTGGTTTATATAATGAACGTGATAAAGCAATTCGTGATCTATCTGAGCTGATTGATATTGAAACACTCGATGGTAATAACGGCGAGAAACAAGTGTATTTAGGCTCTGGTCAAGCACTTGTCATGCAAAGTGGCACATTTAACCTGTTTTCATTCAGTGGCGATCCTGATCCGAACTTTAAAGAATTAAAACTTGATATAAACGGCGGCAAAGCCGTGCCGCTTGAAGTTGATGTGAGTAAATTGAAAGGCAAAATTGGTGGCTTACTGGCATTTCGTGACGATATTTTAGTTCCAGCGCAAAACCAACTTGGTCAAATGGGCTTAGCATTAGCCGATGCCTTTAACCAACAAAATAGCTTAGGTATGGACGCTAATGGTGAAATTGGTGGCGATATTTTTGCTATTCCAACGGTAGATGCGTTTGGTTATCAAGCGAATACGGGCACATCAACAATGACGGCAACCCTTGAACCTGGTAAAGGCAGCGAATTGCCAGCAAGTGATTTTATTGTGACCTATACAAGCGCAACCACTGTTGAGATTCAGGCAATTGATAATAAAGGTGAACCCATTGGCACCGCATCTACAGCGAATGTGACTGCCGGTGTGATTGACTCATCAACTATTACGGGTGGTGAAGCGTTTGGTTTACAGCTCAACGTATCAGGTGCTGCAAATACTGGTGACCAATTTATGGTTAAGTTGAACTCTCAGGCTGCAACTAGCTTAGAGCTTGCAACTGAACGTCCTGAAGATTTAGCGTTAGCATCACCTATTCGAACTGCGAACGATATCAATAATACCAGTGATGCAAGTATTTCTGCTGGCACAGTGTCCGATATTGACAACTCAACGGGTATTACCGTGGGTCCCCCACCGAGTTTGGCGAATGGCGATATCACACTCGTGAAAACGGCGAATGCTAACGAGTATCAAATTACAGATGGTAACGGTACATCGACGTTTACCATTACACCACCTGCTGAGAATATTCTTGCTCAAGCAGGGGCGCCTTACGATACCTACGGCTTTGACTTTAATATTGAAGGATCACCTGCAACAGGTGACACCTTCACAGTAGAGTTTAACACTGGTGGTTTTGATGATAACCGTAATGGTTTGCTATTGGCCGATTTACAAAATGGTGAGCTAGTGCGTCAAAATGTTGAAGCAAGTAGTACAGCCGATAATCATAAAACGTTTAATCAAGCCTATTCAGGCATTGTCACTGATATTGGTGTAGTGACTAGTCAAGCCCAAACCAATGGTGCGGCCTTTACAGCATTGGCTGATCAGTCTGAAGCTTGGTATGAATCGCTATCAGGTGTAAACCTTGATGAAGAAGCGGCAAACTTACTGCGCTTTCAACAATCGTATGCAGCATCAGCACAGGTCCTTTCAACAGCACGTACTATTTTTGACACCTTATTAAGTGCGGCGAGGTAATTATGCGTATTTCAAATAACATGATGTATAAGAATAACCTTAACTCTATTCTTAACTCACAGCAAAATGTAAACAAAGCGCAAGAGCAGGTTAATACTCAAAAGCGTGTATTGACTGCTGCTGACGATCCTTCGGCTACGGCTCGCGCACTACTTTATACAGATCGCATTCAGGGTAATGAACAGTTCACAAAAAACATTACAATGCTGAATAGCCGCCTAACAACAGAAGAAAGTGTGCTGCAAAATATTAAAGGTGCGCTTGAGTCTGCTTATACTTTATCTATTCAAGCTGGTAATGGTGCGTATAGTGATATCGACCGTGAAGGTATTGCTGAAGAAGTTAAAGCATTGCAAAGTACGGTACTTGATTTGATGAATGCAAAGACCGAAGACGGTAAATTTATCTTTTCGGGTTACCAAGATAATACTCCGTCTTACACCTTTAATAGTACTTCTGGTCGCTATGAATATGGTGGCGATCAGGGGCAACACAAAATCAAAGTGGCTGAAGGTGTAGAAATCAAATCAAGTGACAATGGTTTTGATACATTCGAAAAAGTAAATGCTCGACTAAATGTGGCATCAAACGACGGCACTGTGTCAGGCGGTATCACAAGCTCAAAAATTTATGTTACTGAGCAAGCTGATTTCGATAAATTCCATCAGGCAAATTACAACGCAGACCCTGCCGCAGCCGCAAATGCCAATACACTAAGCTTTATTACTACCACAGGCACACCTAATACATTTGTTGTGCAGCAAGCTGGTGTAACGATTGACAGCGGTAGTTTTGAAAACGGTAAAATTGAATATCAAGGTATGGAGATTTCTGTTTCACCTGTTGCAAATGGCCAAGTTGATGTTGACCTTGAAGCACCACAAAAAGAGAATGCGTTAAATACTTTGGATGACCTGATAGCAGGACTAACCAATCCTGATTTAACTCAAGAAGAGTTTGATCAAGTTTTAGCTGATGCCATCGTACAACTCGATAATGCCAAAAATCAGGTTTCACTTGTTCAGGCCGGTTTGGGTGGTCGTTTAAATACGGCCAAGAAAATCGAACAATCAAACGGTGACTTAGATACTAGCAATAAAGCTGCAAAAGCTGAGCTTGTTGAGCTTGATATGGCTGAAGCGATTACTGAACTCACCAAACAAGAAACATCACTGCAAGCTGCACAGGCAACATTTGGCCGTTTGGCTAACCTCTCATTATTTGATTACTTATAATTTATGTAGGTTAAGCTTATTTAATAAACTTWACCTACAAAACCTTCCTTAAGCTTCACACTTTAAAAGCGTTTTTAGAGCACTCTTTTTAGTATTTATATCTTTAGTAAAACATCGTGATAGCGGCTTTCAAGGTAACCAGATGCCATGTTTAGTTAAAAAGCTAAAATATTTCTCTTTTAAATACAGTGC
>NZ_JAKEVM010000114.1 GCF_022398475.1 Pseudoalteromonas shioyasakiensis
TATTAAAACACTGTGAAATAAATTCAATCCCTGTTTAAATATGTTCATCTTTACAAGATAGGCAAAAGTGCGTTTTAAGCGTACAATACAGCCTTTAAAAAACACCATACACGTTGCCTTAGGAGACCCCATGTTAGAACGTAGCATGAATATTTCGGATTTCGATCCAGAGTTATTTGCAGCCATCAATAAAGAGACGGCTCGTCAAGAAGAGCACATCGAACTGATCGCGTCTGAAAACTACTGTAGCCCACGCGTACTTGAAGCGCAGGGTTCTCAGCTTACCAACAAATATGCTGAAGGTTACCCAGGCAAACGTTACTATGGCGGTTGTGAGCATGTTGACGTTGTTGAGCAATTAGCAATTGACCGTGCAAACGAATTATTCGGCACAGATTACGCTAACGTTCAACCACATGCGGGTTCACAAGCAAACGCAGCTGTTTTCCAAGCTCTTCTTCAGCCGCACGATACAGTACTAGGTATGAGCTTAGCTCATGGTGGTCACTTAACTCACGGCTCACACGTTAACTTTTCTGGTAAAACGTACAATGCAATTCAATACGGCCTAAACGACGAAACAGGCGAAATTGATTACGCTCAAGTTGAAGCACTTGCATTAGAGCACAAGCCAAAAATGATCATCGCTGGTTTCTCTGCATACTCAGGCGTTGTTGACTGGGCTAAATTCCGTGAAATCGCTGATAAAGCAGGTGCATACTTATTCGTAGATATGGCTCACGTTGCTGGTCTTATCGCGGCTGGTGTATACCCAAGCCCAATCCCTCACGCACACGTTGTTACAACAACAACTCACAAAACATTAGCAGGTCCTCGTGGCGGTCTAATCGTTTCTGCATGTGGAGATGAAGAGATCTACAAAAAGCTAAACAGCGCTGTTTTCCCTGGCGGTCAAGGTGGTCCTTTATGTCACATCATCGCTGCTAAAGCGGTTGCTTTCAAAGAAGCATTACAACCAGAATTCAAAGCGTACCAAGCGCAAGTTGTTAAGAACGCACAAGCAATGGTTGAAGTACTGCAAGAGCGTGGCTATAAAGTTGTTTCTGGTAAAACAGACAACCACTTATTCCTTCTTGACCTAATCGATAAAGATATCACAGGTAAAGATGCTGACGCTGCACTAGGTAACGCAAACATCACTGTAAACAAAAACTCAGTACCAAACGACCCACGTTCACCGTTTGTAACGTCTGGTCTTCGTATTGGTTCTCCGGCTATTACTCGCCGTGGTTTCAAAGAAGCTGAGTCAAAAGAGCTTGCAGGCTGGATCTGTGACGTACTAGACAACATCAACGATGAGTCTGTACAAGCAGAAGTAAAAGAGAAAGTTAAAGCTATCTGTAAAAAATTACCAGTTTACGCTTAATTACTAGTTAAACCGTAATTAAGATAACAATAGCGTTGTTTTTTGCTATTATAAAGGCCGCTTACTAAGCGGCCTTTTTTTGTTTTTTATAAACGGAAGTTGAACCCTATGCATTGCCCTTTTTGCACCGCAAAAGATACTAAAGTAATTGATTCTCGACTAGTTGGCGGTGGTCACCAAGTGAGACGTCGACGTGAATGTAACGAATGCCATGAGCGCTTTACCACCTTTGAAGGCGCTGAACTTGTGATGCCAAGAGTCATCAAGCAAGATGGTAGCCGCGAACCATTCAATGAAGACAAATTACTGAATGGCTTGCATCGCGCTTTAGAGAAACGCCCAGTGAGCACTGAGCAGGTCGATGAAGTCGTTAACATTATTAAATCTCAACTTCGTGCTACGGGTGAGCGTGAAATCTCTAGCCATTTAATTGGCGAATGCATCATGGAGTCACTAAAGAAACTCGACAAAGTAGCCTATGTGCGCTTTGCATCGGTTTATCGTTCATTTGAAGATATTCGCGAGTTTGGTGAAGAGATCGCTCGTTTAGGTGATTAATCATGTCGTTTACAGAGCTTGATACAGCTTACATGGCTCGTGCCATTGAGCTTGCTAAACAAGGTCGTTTTACTACGACGCCAAACCCGAATGTTGGCTGTGTTTTGGTTAAAGATGGCGAAATAGTCGGTGAAGGGTTTCATCAATTAGCAGGGCAGGGCCATGCTGAAGTGAATGCCTTGGCTGTAGCTGGCGACAACGCGAAAGGCGCCACTGCATATGTGACTTTAGAGCCTTGTAGTCACTATGGGCGCACTCCACCTTGTGCCGAAGGTTTAAAAGCAGCAGGTGTAAGTAAGGTCATTGCAGCTATGGTTGACCCAAACCCTGCGGTGAGTGGTCGCGGCCTACAAATTTTAGCTGACGCCGGTATTAGCGTTGCATCTGGTTTACTTGAACAACAAGCGCGCGATTTAAATAAAGGTTTTTTAAAGCGTATGGAATCTGGATTGCCATATGTGACTTGTAAAATGGCATGTAGTTTAGATGGTAAAACAGCGCTAAATAACGGCCAAAGTAAATGGATAACAGGCCCTAAGGCGCGCCAAGATGTGCAAGCATTTCGTGCGCAAAGCTGTGCTATCCTAACCGGTGCAGACACCGTTATTACTGATAATGCCAAACTTAATGTCCGTGTTGATGAGTTGCCATTTACCATGCCAACCTCGTTGCCTTTGCGCCAACCAACCCGAATCATTATTGACTCACAAAACAGGTTAACGCCTGAACTTGCGTTATTCAGCATCGAGAGCCCGATGATAATTTTTACCACGTCGCTTGATAATCATACCAAGTGGCCTCACTTTGTTAAACACGAAGTGGTGCCAGCAAATAACAATAAAGTTGATTTATCGGCGGTTTTAAAGCGTCTTGCTGAACTACAATTTAATCATATTTGGCTCGAAGCGGGTGCAACCCTTGCAGGGGTGTTCGCAGAGCAAGATTTAATTGACGAATACATTGTTTATATTGCCCCTAAGTTAATAGGTGATATGGGCAAAAGCTTACTAAACTTTGCAGAAGTCACCATGATGAGTGATATCACTGAACTGACCTTTACTGATACAGTGATGATTGGCGATGATATTCGCTTAACAGCGATAAAAGCAAAGCAAGCCACAGACATTGAAAATAAAGAGTAGCACTATGTTTACTGGAATTATTGAAGCAACAGGTAAAATTGTTGAACTAACACAAAAGCAAGGTGATCTAGCTATTCGTATTCAAAGCCCTAATTTGGATATGAAAGACGTCAAGCTCGGTGACAGTATTGCCACCAATGGTGTGTGTTTAACGGTTGTCGCTAAACATAGCGATGGTTTTAGTGCTGACTTATCAAACGAAACAATTAGCTTAACTGGGTTTGCACATTATAAAAAAGGTCAAACAGTTAACCTCGAAAAAGCCATGCAACCGGTTTCTCGCTTAGGTGGGCACTTAGTGTCAGGGCATGTTGATGGTATTGCGACTGTCGAAAGTATTAGTCCCAATGCTCGTGCAACCGAGTACTGGTTAAGCACAGACAATGATTTAATGAAGTACATTCCGTACAAAGGTTCTGTGTGTATTGATGGCATTAGCCTAACCGTCAACGAGGTTGAGCAAAATCGCTTTAAGCTGACGATTGTTCCGCATACTGCAGAGCAAACAACGATTGCAGAATTTCAGGTGGGGACTCAGGTGAACTTAGAAGTTGACCAGATTGCTCGCTATTTAGAGCGCCTAATTAAAGGGGCTGAACAACCTTCCCGTTCAGACATATCAATGAGCTTGTTAGCACAAGCTGGCTTTATTAAGTAAGCAAAGATACGTCACTATTAATCATACTCTCATGGGCACATTATGAATTTACACAGCGCGCAAGAAATTATCGATGACATTAAAGCCGGTAAAATGGTTATTTTAATGGACGATGAAGACCGAGAAAATGAAGGCGATTTAATCATCGCAGCAGAGCACATTAGTGCTGATGCTATCAACTTTATGGCAACACATGGCCGTGGTTTAATTTGTTTAACAATGACACAAGAGCGTTGTCAGCAGTTAGAATTACCACTGATGGTGAAAAATAACGGTGCAGCTTTTTCAACTAACTTCACTATGTCGATTGAAGCGGCGAAAGGTGTAACTACAGGTATTTCAGCGGCCGACCGTGCACGTACCGTTCAAGCCGCAATCGCTAAAGGTGCCGTGCCGAGCGATATCGTTCAGCCAGGGCATATTTTCCCAATTATGGCGCAGCCTGGTGGCGTGTTAACACGTGCAGGTCATACTGAAGCAGGTTGTGATTTAGCGCGTTTAGCGGGTCTTGAGGCGTCATCTGTGATTGTTGAAATCTTAAACCCAGATGGCACCATGGCGCGTCGCCCTGATCTTGAAGTATTTGCTAAAGAGCATGACTTAAAGATTGGCACCATTGCAGATTTAATCGAATACCGAAACCTAAACGAAACCACCATTGAGCGCGTTGCTAAATGTAAACTGCCAACAGATCACGGTGAGTTTGATTTAGTGACCTACAAAGACACCATTGATGGTCAGCTTCACTATGTTTTACAAAAAGGTGAAGTATCGAAAGACGAACCAACGTTAGTACGTGTTCACTTACAAAGTACCTTTAACGATATTCTATTATCAGATAGAAGTGCTGATCGTAGCTGGGGCTTATCAGATGCGATGGCTTATATCGCTGAGCACAACGGTGTGCTGGTTATCTTGGGTAAACAAGAGTCAACAGAAGACCTAGAAGCAACCGTTAAAGCCTTTGCCGCTGAAGATGCTGGCGAAAATGTGAGTCATCGTAAATTCCAAGGTACATCGCGTACTGTGGGTGTGGGCTCGCAGATTTTGGCTGATTTAGGTATTGAAAAGATGCGCTTAATGAGCCGTCCTAAGAAGTACCATGCGTTATCTGGTTTCCACTTAGAAGTGGTTGACTATGTTGAGCCTCGCTCTTAATTAGGTAAAACAGATTTACTAGGCTACTTTTATATTTTTGTGGTATTATGCGCCGTAATTTTTGCGCAATCGCAACCGCTTAAACTTATTTTTTAGGGTTATTAAATGAAAATTATTGAAGGTAACAAATACGCACCGGGCAAAAAATTTGCCATTGTCATTTCTCGCTTTAATGACTTTATTGGTAGCAGCCTATTAGCAGGTGCTGTTGATGAGCTTAAGCGCACAGGTGGCGTATCTGAAGACGACATTACAGTTGTTTACGTACCAGGTGCCGTTGAATTACCTTTAGCAGCGAAACGCGTTGCAGCAAAGAAAGAACACGATGCAATCATCGCTTTAGGCGTAGTGATCAGAGGTGGTACACCACACTTTGATTTAGTCGCTGGCGAATCAAACAAAGGTCTTGCGCAAGTATCTCTTGAGTATGATATCCCGGTTGCATTTGGCGTATTAACCACTGAAAGCATTGAGCAAGCAATTGAGCGCGCAGGTACCAAAATGGGTAACAAAGGCGGCGAAGCTGCTTTAGGTGCGCTTGAAATGGTTAATGTGTTAGACAAAATTTAAGTTTAAGGAATCTCTGTGAAACCAGCAGCAAGACGTAAAGCACGTATCTTAGCACTTCAAGCCGTATACTCTTGGCAGTTAAGCGGTAACCCAATTGCTGATATTGAACAGCAAATGTTAATTGAAAATGATGTGACTAAGATCGACGTCGAATATTTCAAAGACCTAGCACGCGGTGTTGTTGTTAACTGTAAGCAATTAGATGAAATCGTTGCGCCACATTTAGCACGCCCAGCTGATGAGTTAGACATGGTCGAAAAAGCAATTTTACGTCTGTCTGGCTATGAGTTGAAATTCCGTGAAGACGTACCTTACAAAGTGGCAATCAATGAAGGCATTGAGCTTGCTAAGATGTTTGGTGCTGAAGACAGCCATAAGTTTGTCAACGGTGTACTTGATAAAGCAGTGAAAGAACTGCGTAAGTAAGTAACCCCGTAAAGGAGAGCCGGCTTGGGCCGGCTTTTTTGTGTATGAAGGAATTTGAACTAATCAATCGTTACTTTAAGGGGCGTGGCATTATTCGCCGTGATGTGAACCTAGGTATTGGTGACGATTGTGCCTTAGTAACTGTGCCTGAAAACTGTCAATTGGCGGTAACAACAGACACCTTAGTTGCGGGCGTACACTTTTTTGATGACATCTCTGCGCGTGCCCTTGGGCATCGAGCTTTAGCTGTTAACTTAAGTGATCTTGCGGCAATGGGCGCTGAACCTACGTGGATTTCGGTAGGCCTAACTTTGCCTGAAGCAAATATAGAGTGGCTTGAAGAGTTCACTGAAGGCATGCATGAAATTGCAGAGTACTTCAATGTGCAAATCATTGGTGGTGATACCACTCAAGGCCCTTTAACTATTACGATTTGTGCTAAAGGTATCGTGCCTGAAGGCAAAGCACTGCGCCGTAGCGGTGCTAAAGTTGGCGATTGGATTTATGTAACAGGTCCATTAGGTGATGCTGGTGTAGCCATTGAAGCCCGTAAACAAGGCCTCGATATCGCCCCTGAACACTTAAGCTATTTAAATAATCGCTTTGATTATCCGACTCCACGTGTTGCAGCTGGTCAGGTTCTGCGAGGCGCTGCCTCTGCAGCAATTGATATTTCCGATGGCTTATTAGCTGACTTGGGCCATATTTTAGCGCTATCGCAAGTTAGTGCGGTGATCAATGTTGATAAAGTGCCTGTTTCTGATGCATTAAACTCGTCGATTCCACGAGCAGAGCAATTTGACTATATCTTAAATTACGGTGACGACTACGAGCTGCTGTTTACTGTGCCAGAAAGCAATAAAAGCATGGTTGATATGAAGCTACGCCAATATGGTGTTGAAGCAAGTTGTGTAGGTCAAATTAAAAGTGGCGAAGGTGAGATTGAGCTATTACTTGATGGTGAGCAATTTAATTATCAAGGTAAGGGCTTTCAGCACTTTACGAAGGAGCCGGTTTGAGCAGTAACCGATTATTCAATTTAAAACGCCCACACCAATTTTTTGGTTTGGGTTTTGGCTTAGGCCTTGCCCCTAAAGCACCTGGCACCTTTGGTACCTTTGCTGCCTTGCCACTTATTTTTACTACTATGTACTTTCCACTGTGGTTACAGATTGTGTTTGCCATCGTGATCAGTGTATTTGGTATTTGGGCATGTGGTAAAACAGCAGATGACTTAGGGGTACATGATCATCCAGCCATTGTTTGGGATGAAGTTGCTGGTTATTATATCACCATGATTGGTGCTGCACTGAGTTGGCAGTCACTGTTGGTTGGTTTTTTATTGTTCCGCTTTTTTGATATCGCTAAACCAGGCCCTATCCGAATTCTAGATAGACGTTTACACGGTGGCTTGGGCATCATGGCTGATGATATTTTAGCAGGTATATTTTCATTAATTTGTGTTCAAGCCTTGTTTAAAGCAGGCTATTTGCCTTTTTAAACGATGAGTTAAGTGTTACTTGGTGGCAAGTATATGATGCGATTTCTAGTTGTCTGTTTGTTGATGCTTTGCAGCACGTCTGCGTTTGCATCTATTACTGACTATGTCGTCAAACAGTGGAACATCCAAAATGGCTTGCCATCGCAATCTTTAAAAAGCATTGCTCAAGATGAGCAAGGTTATATGTGGCTAGGTACTCAGTTTGGCTTAAGCCGCTTTGATGGTAACACCTTCACTAACTTCAATACGCAAAACAGCGATTTCCTACCAAGTAATGGTATTAATAAGCTATTAGTTGATAGTACTGGGTTACTTTGGGTTGGTACCAAAAATGGCTTGGTAACACTTGATCCTAAAACCATGATGTCGCAAACCTTTAACGTTAAAGGTCCGGTTCGCGATATTCTTGAAGACTCCAAAGGCAGTATATGGATTGCAGCGAATGGCCTTTATTACGTTGCTCGAAATCAAGTCACACTCAATCAAAACTCAGCGTTAATTGTACCTGTATCTAATGCCACTGCAATTACGCAAATTGTTGGTTCAGTGAGCCAAATGGCGTTGTCGCCAGAAGGCATTTGGCTGGTCAATGAGCGTCATTTATTGCGTTTAACCAATACCTCTTCTGACTTTGCTAAATTACGATTAGAGCTGACTGCCAAAGTTTCATTACCTGAGCGTTTAGCACAAACAATTATTCATGATATGGCTTGGCTTGAAGGGAACTTATACCTTGCCTCAGAGCTGGGTGCCTACTTCCTTGATTTAGATGACGAGCTGCGTCCATTCCCACTGCCAAATGCCAGTAACTCTGCCGTTTATAAGTTTATGAGCGACTCAGATGGAGCGCTCTGGATTTCGACCTATGGCCGACTGTTATTTCGTGATAACTCAGGGGATTGGCAATGGGTTGAGCCAAGCCAGCTCGATCAAAGCATTTGGTTTGCCGATATTTTCCGTGACAATCAAAATAACATTTGGCTGGCAAGCTTCAGTGAAGGCTTATGGCTTGCTCACGAAGGGCGTATTGAACGTCACTCAGCTATCTCAAATATGACCGAAGCGGTGATGGCAATTAGCCAAGCACCTGATGGCAAATTATGGGTGGCTAACCGCAGCGGTGTTGGTTACTTCGATTACAACAAGAATTTTGTAAATCAAATTCCGAGTAACCAGTTTGGTCGAGCAGCAGTGCACGACTTACAATTTGATGGTGACCGTTTGTACATCGCAACAGGCCGCGGTGTGTTTTATTACGAAAACCAAAACTTGTATACGGTGCCGGGGCGAGCACTGCGCGATAACCCAGTATTCGCAATTAGCCGTTCTAGCAAAGGCGGTTTTTGGCTCGGTACTGGCCGTGGTATGTACCGCTTAAGCTACGGTGGTTTAACACCCTTTGCATACAATGCTTTCTTAAGCAGTAAATTTATTACCTATGTTCTGGATGAGCAAAACTTTGGCTTAATTGGCACCAGTAAAGGGGCTTATTACTTTACCGACCGCGGGATTGAAAAAATTGGCGACCAAACCAGCTTAGAAAGTGCCTACGTTACCAGTATTTTGAATATTGAAGGGGTGGGGATATTAATTGGCTCACTTAACGATGGTTTATTTTATCGCAGTACCAAAGGCCAGTGGCGTCAGTTAGATGCAACAGACGGTCTGCCGTATGGCTCTATTTTTAGTCTTGTTTACGACAAGCAATTAAAACGTATCTGGGTCAGTACCATGAAGGGTGTATACCGCATGCCAGTCGAGCAGTTTGGTACTGATATCGAGAGCTTAAAAGTAGAACAAGTGATCTCATCGTTCGACCGTCAACTTGATGGTAAAGCAAGTCAGTGTTGTGCTGGTCTGGGTCATGATGCTGTAGCAGATACAGGTAACTCTATTTGGTATCCAAGCCTACAAGGTGTGGTAGAAATACCAAAGAGCGTTGAGCTTTTTGGTGTACAAGCACTTAAGCCTCGTATTGAAAGCTTGATCACGCCGCTTCGTCATTTAAGTACAGCTACTTTAGGCAGTAAGCCAGAGCTACAAATTGATGAACGCGATGTAACGTTAAAATACACTGCGATTGATTATTATGCTCCTTCAAGTATTGAGTTCCGTTACCGTTTAAGTGGCCTAGACAGTGACTGGCGTTATGCCAATACTCGTCGTGAGGCAATCTATACCAACTTACCGCCGGGGTCGTTTTTATTCCAACTTGAAGCAAAACGCCGTGGTGAAGATTGGCAAAAAGCACGTCGTACTGAGTACAGCTTTGTAGTGCCGCGCCGTTTTGATGAGACTATTTATTTTAGACTCTTGATCACTAGTAGCTTTATTTTACTGTTCTACCTTGTATTTTGGGTATTTAGAGCGCAAGAGAAACGTAAGCAATTAGCCCTTGAAAGCTTAGTAACAGAACGTACCGTAGAGCTTCGAGAAGCTAACGATAAGCTTAATCAAGTGAACTCACAGCTTAAGTTAGTTAGTCACTCAGATGAGCTTACAGGCCTACGTAGCCGCCGCTTCTTGTTTGATCAGCTCCCTAAAGATATCGAACACTTCCAGCGTAACTCGCAATCATTGCAAGCGCAGGGTAAGTCGCTCGTGCTATTGATAATTAACTTTGATAACTTCAGTCGCATTAATGATGCATATGGCCCGCTCGCCGGCGATAGCTGCTTACAGCAAATGGCGACTTTACTGAATAGCCGTACTCAAGGTTCTGACTATGTTGCACGTTGGAGTGGCGATGAGTTTTTACTCTTACTACGTGATTTCAAACGCACAGCAATAGACAATTATGTGGCCGATTTATGTGAAGCAATTGCAGCAAACCCATTTAGATTACCGAATGGAGAATCGACCACGATTACTGCGTCGGTTGGCTGGTCTTTCTATCCTTTACCTTTATTAGGTGGCCAAGTTATTGGTTGGGAAACCTCAGTTAACCTTGCTGATATTGCATTGCATCAAGTGAAAAAGCGCGGTGGTGATGGCGTTGCCAACATTACCTTTGACGAGCAATTAGATGCCTTTGAGTTCGAACAAAGCCACAATGTTGATCAGCAGCTTAGTGCACTACAAGCTAATGGTTTAGCCGATATTAAAATTTGGATGCGCTAGCGTTTCTATTGGTATTAAAAAAGGAGCCTTAAGGCTCCTTTTTAGTGAATGCTGTTTGGCTTAAGCCATGAACGCTTTGATGCTAGTTAAAATACCATTAGCATCTAGGCCCATTTCGGCGTGCATTTCATCTTGCGTGCCATGCTTGATGAACTCATCTGGAATCCCTAAGTTTAAGATAGTCACATCCGCTTTGATTGCAGCTAAGTATTCATTTACAGCAGAACCCGCACCGCCTGCAATGGCGTTGTCTTCTAGAGTAACAATTACATCATGGTTGCCAAGTAATTCACTGATAGCGTCAGTATCAAGAGGCTTAATAAAGCGCATATCAATCACTGTTGCGTTAAGCTTTTCAGCAGCTTCTTTGGCGTTCTCTAACAGCGTACCAAACGACAAGATGGCCACTTTATTACCTTGTTTGATGCTACGCGCTTTACCAATTTCAATTGCACTCATGGTTGATTCAACCTCACAGGTGCCGGCACTACCACGTGGGTAACGAACAGCAACAGGTTGATTGCATTGGTAGCCAGTGTAAAGCATTTGGCGGCACTCGTTAGTGTCGCTAGGCGCCATGATGATCATATTAGGAATACAGCGCATAAAGCTTAAGTCATAGGCGCCTTGGTGAGTTTCACCATCAGCACCAACAATACCGGCACGGTCAATAGCAAATAGAACAGGTAAGTTTTGTAATGCTACATCGTGGATAAGTTGGTCGTACGCACGTTGTAAAAAGCTTGAATAAATAGCAACAACAGGCTTCAACCCTTCACAAGCAAGACCAGCTGCAAGCGTTACAGCATGTTGCTCAGCAATTGCTACATCAAAGTATTGCGCTGGGTACTCTTTAGAAAAACGTACCATGCCTGAGCCTTCACGCATGGCAGGGGTAATTGCCATTAGCTTGTCGTCTTGAGCTGCCATATCGCATAACCAGTCACCGAACACATTTGAGAATGTGGCAGCGCCCGGTTTTGATTTTGGTAATTTCGACATGCTCGGATCAAATTTTGGTACGCCGTGGTAGCCAATTGGATCTGCTTCAGCAGGCTTATAACCTTTACCTTTTTGCGTTTTAATATGTAGTAATTGCGGACCTTTAAGGTTGCGCATATTACGTAAGGTATCAACCATCATATTAACATCGTGGCCATCAATTGGGCCGATGTAGTTTAGGCCTAACTCTTCAAAGAAAGTGCCCGGAATGACCATACCTTTTAAGTGTTCTTCCATGCGGCTAGCAAGTTCTTTCACTGGCGGTAAACCAGAAAGAAGCTTTTTACTGCCTTCACGAATATTGGTGTAGAAGCTGCCAGATAAAATACGGGCAAAGTGATTGTTTAGTGCACCTACGTTTTCTGAAATCGACATTTCATTATCGTTTAAGATAATTAACACGTTAGGGTTAACATCACCCATGTGGTTCATCGCTTCAAATGCCATACCAGCAGTGATCGCACCATCGCCAATAACAGCAACTGTTTTACGATCTTTACCTTCTTTTTCGGCAGCAATGGCCATGCCTAAGGCTGCTGAAATAGAGGTGCTCGAATGGCCAACACTAAATGTATCGTAAGGGCTTTCTTCACGGAATGGGAAAGGGTGCAAACCGTCTTTTTGACGAATAGTATGCATTTGGTCACGACGACCCGTTAAGATTTTGTGCGGATATGCTTGATGACCCACATCCCATACTAAACGATCTTCAGGAGTGTTATAAACATAATGCAGCGCAACGGTTAGTTCAACAGTGCCTAAACCTGATGCTAGATGACCACTACTTTGCGAAACTGAATTAAGTAGGTATTCGCGTAACTCTTTACTAAACGCAGGTAACTTGTCTTGCGCTAAATCACGCAGCTGTGCTGGTTCGTCAACCAAACTTAATAATGGATACTTGCTACTATCAAGTGTCATGATTTTTTATACATCCTTCGCTAACCAGAGTGCATTATAGCCCATTGCTGCTCTGATTTTTTAGTTATTTTGTCTTTCTTTTTTAGGCATTAATAATTACGTTCAACGATATAGCTAGCAAGGCTCGCCAGTTCGCTGGTGTCGTAATCAATTGCCTCAAGAGCTTGATGAGCTTGAGCTAGTAAATCTTGTGCTTTTTGCTTTGCACCAGCCATACCTAATAAAGCAGGGTAAGTTGCTTTATTAGCCGCAATATCTGAGCCTTGTGGCTTACCTAATGTTTCAGTATCAGCTTCTACATCAAGGATATCGTCTTGTACCTGAAAAGCTAGCCCTATTGCTTGGCCAAATAGGTTTAATTGCGCGAGAGTATGTTCATCACAGCTTTTTGCACTCAATGCACCAAGTGTAATAGCACAATTAAGCAAGGCGCCCGTTTTTAGCTGATGAATGCGCTCTAACTGCGCAACGGTAATTTCTTTATCGGTCGCTTCAATATCCAGTGCTTGCCCACCTACCATACCTTCAATACCTGAGGCTTTGCTTAATGAGGCAATCATTTTTACTTGCTGGCTCGCAGGAACGGCAAATTGATGGTTGGCAATTAAATCAAATGCCAGCGTTTGTAATGCATCGCCCGCGAGTATGGCTTGCGCTTCGCCATAAACAATATGACAGGTAGGGCGGCCACGTCTTAAGTCATCATCATCCATGGCAGGTAAGTCATCATGGACTAAAGAGTAGCTATGAATACACTCAATAGCGGCAGCAAGAATATCAAGATCGGTCTTGTCTGCGCCCATCATTCGACCCGTTGCGTATACAAGGTATGGACGTAAGCGCTTACCACCATTTAAAACACCGTAATGGGTGGCTTCTTTGATGGTTTTTTCGGTATTAAGTGGTAGTTCGAAATAGCGATTTAAATGTGCTTCAACGTCTTCACGAGCGCGTTGTAGTTGTTCTTTTAATTGCACTTAATTAGTCCAAGTTTGAATCAAAATTGCTAAGAGGAGCTTGGCTATCGTTACCCATTAAAATGGCAACCTTTTGTTCGGCTTGCTGTAACTTACCAGACGAAGCATTCGCCAGTGCAATGCCGCGTTCAAATTGTTTTAGCGATTGTTCTAGTGACAATTCACCTTGCTCCATTTGTGCAACAATTTGAGATAATTCATCCAGCGCTTCTTCAAAGCTTAAGTTTTCTGGTTTCTTTGTTGCCATTGTGGCCTCGATAGCTGTTAGAAAGTGAGGCCAATTTTAGGGGGAATGCTAAACTAGGTCAAAGAATGATGTGTTTTTTTACGCATAATCCATTTTCAATATGCTATTTTTACGGTTTTAGATACAGCTTAAACT
>NZ_JAKEVM010000115.1 GCF_022398475.1 Pseudoalteromonas shioyasakiensis
AGTTAATATAACACTTGCTTAACTAAAGTATATACTACTCAAGTAACTAATTATTTAATTTGTTGTTTTTATTAAAAAGTATCTACATGGAATAGATGAGCCACATTTGATGAAATCAGGAGCTGCCAATGTTTAACGACAAATTATTTACCAAAAAATTACGCTCTGTGAGCTATATTTTAGTTGCGGATGATGATCTCGATGATCAAGAGCTTATCCGAGATGCCCTTGTTGAAAACAATGTCGATGAAAATAAAATTCAATTTGTTGATGACGGCATGCAATTACTTGAGTCGCTCGATAAAAACAAAATTTTACCTAGCCTTATTTTATTAGACCTAAACATGCCACGAAAGGGTGGAAAAGAAGCGCTAGTTGAACTAAAAAAATCGGAGCTTTACCGCCATATTCCCATCATAATTTTTACGACTTCTGATTCAGAAGTTGATATTAAGCAATGTTACAGCTTAGGTACTAACGCCTTTATGACCAAGCCTTCTAGCTATTATGATTTAGTTGATTCAATGAAAATGCTAACTCAATATTGGCTTGTTCAAGCTAGGATAGTCTTAGACTAAGGCGAAATATTTAGCCTTACCTGCTCAAGTCAGCACTGCTTGCCAACTCTTTTATCAGCTTCCTTACAACGGCAAACAAATCACTCGGTAACATACCTCTTTCGCCCTCACGCTCTGCGGCAATATCACCAGCTTTTGCATGTAAGGTTACGCCTAAGCAAGCTGCTTGCTGAGGAGTAAGCCCCTGTGCGATCAGGGCCGCTATGATGCCTGTTAAAACATCGCCACTGCCGCCAACCGCAAGTGCAGGGTTACCATCGGTACACACCCATGTTTGGTTAGTGTCAGCAATTAAACTGCCAGCACCTTTGAGTACACAAGTAGTGGTATAGCTACGTGCGAGCTGCTTTACTGCATGAAAGCGATTTTCTTCAATATCGCTAGCACGACAATTAAGTAACCTTGCAGCCTCACCGGGGTGTGGTGTGATAACGGTATTAGCTAATGGGAATGACGAAGCATGCTGAGCCATTAAATTAAGTGCATCAGCATCAATAACCAAAGGCTTATTATTAGTAAAGCAATACTGCATGACTGCTTCAAAGGTTGTTTCCGACCAAGTGTCTTGACCAAGCCCTGGGCCAATAGCAATACAGGTTGCCCACTCAAGAGCGCTAATCAGATTTGTATCTGTCACCATTAATTCTGGCCGGCCAATACTTACTGGTAGAATAGAGCTACTATGGGTATACACTTTGACCATACCCGCACCGCTGCGAAGCGCTGCCTCTGCAGTTAAACGAATAGCGCCTGCAGTGCCGGCATTACCACCAACACACAGCAATTTACCATGGCTGGTTTTATGGCTGTTGTTATCGCGCTCAGGAAGCCTAGCTTGGCTCTGATAATTGATAAGCTCAGCCGTGGGTGATGTCTGTTTTAAAAAGGCATCTTCAATACCTAAATCATTAAACTCTAATGTCCCTGCATGCGCTCTACCTTGGCCTGTCACTAAGCCTTGTTTAATCCCCACAAAAGTCACAGTAAGCGCGGCTTTTATTGCAACTCCTTGTACCACACCTGTGTCGGCATGTATGCCTGAGGGTAGGTCAATAGCAACTATCGGCACTTGGCTCTCGTTGGCAGTTTTAATCAGCTGTGAAAAAGGCTCGCGCACTTTGCTTTGAATTCCCGTGCCAAGCAGGCCATCAATAATGATATCTGCTTGCTCAATAACACTGGCATCAGCGGTTATTGCCCCTCCGGCGTCAAGCCAAGCTTGCTGAGCACTGAGCGCATCGCCTTTGAGCGGTTTATCAGATATTGCTGCAATAACCGTAACCTGTTTGCCCGCTTGTTTAGCTAAGCGAGCAACAACATAACCATCACCGGCATTGTTACCAACGCCCGCTAACACTACGAATGTACTTGCTTTAGGAAAATAGCTGATAGCTTGCTGATAAGTCGCCAGCCCTGCTCGCTCCATAAGCTCATACAAGGTTACGCCAGAGCGCTTAGCTGCGGGTCCTTCATGGTCACGAACTTGCTCTGCTAAAAATACTGACTGCGAGAGAACAACTGACATATCTATCCTTAAATTGGCCTTTTAATCAGCATATAAGTACAGATGAGTGCAGTCAATGAGGCATAAAAAAACGGCGCGTAACTTACATTACGCGCCGTTTCTTTAAAGCTATAGTGACTTACTCAGTGTCTGGTAAGTTGCGACCGTAGAAGATTTCTTGCATCTCGCGGGTCAGCTTAGAGTAGATGGCTTCTTCTTCTTCTTCCGAAAGATCTGCTGTAGAAACACCGAATAGGTAAGTATTCAAGTCAGTTTCTTTTAACATCATCTTCGTGTGGAATAAGTTCTCTTGATACACGTTCACGTCCATCATTTGGTACGCTTCTTTGGTATCTTCAGTCATGTAGTTCTGAATTGAGTTAATTGCATGATCGATATAGTGTTTAACACCATCAACGTCACGAGTAAAACCACGTACGCGATAGTCAATTGTTACAACATCAGACTCAAGGCTGTGAATTAAGAAGTTTAACGCTTTTAATGGCGAAATAATGCCACACGTTGATACTTCGATATCAGCACGGAACGTACAAATACCATCATCCGGGTGTGCTTCTGGGTATGTGTGAACACAGATGTGGCTCTTGTCTAAGTGCGCTACCACTGTTTCAGGAAGAGGACCCGGCGCTTCATCAACGTCATACGTTGTTTGTTGCTCAATTGGCTCTTCAGAGATCAAGATTGTTACGCTGGCGCCTTGCGGATCATAATCTTGGCGAGAAACATTTAGAATGTTTGCGCCAATAATATCCACAACTTCACCTAAAATATCGGTAAGGCGATCAGCACTGTACTGTTCGTCGATATATTCAATATATTCTTTACGCTGTTGTTCCGTCTTTGCGTAACAAATATCGTAAATACTAAAACTTAAGCTCTTAGTTAAGTTATTAAAGCCATGAAGCTTAATTTTATCGAAGGGTTTATTCATGCTAAACCAACCTTAAAACGAGTGAAACCTGCACCAGCAGAAATAAAAGTTCGCGGATTTTATACGAATTTCCTGCTCGGAAAAAGCGTTATTTTACCTGTTCTTGCACAACTTCATGACTATGCGTAATTTCTACTGTCTTATCAAGCATTAAGGCTACAGAACAATACTTTTCAGCAGATAATTGTACCGCTCTTGCAAGGTGCTTTTCAGAGACATTATCACCGGTAACCACAAAGTGTAGATTAATCTTGGTAAACACGCGAGGTGCTGACTCAGCACGCTCTGCAGATAGCTTAACTTGCACATCAGAAAATGACTGTTTTGCTTTTTTTAAAATACTAACAACATCAACAGATGAACAACAGCCCGCTGACATTAAAACCATTTCCATTGGGCTTGGCGCAGCGCTATCGCTACCTGCATCAAAAACTACATTGTGACCTGAATTTGAAAGGCCAATAAACGTATCGCCTTCTACCCATTTTACATTCGCTTGCATGTGCTTTATCTCTTAAAGTTATTTTGCTTGATTGTAAGCAAGTCACACACAGATGCAAGGGATAAGAGGTGAGCTTTAAAGGAAAGCGAGTTGCTAACTTTGAGCTGCTCGCTTAAAGACTAGAAATTGTGTTGTGCTTTATAAGTTAGGCACTTTCGACAACAGCACTATCGAATAAGTTTTTTACTAATCCAGCAAACTCATCAATAAACGCGTGTTGTTCTACGGTTACTGTGTGATTTGTAACGCTGCTCAGCACTTCTTGTAAGTCATATACGATACCGTCGACTTCGCGAACAATTTGGCTGCGTTGTTCAGTATTAAGCTCTGTGTGTTGCTCGCAAAGTAACATGACATTTTCTGCTATCACGTCTTCAATAAGCTCTAACACTGTTGGAGCTCCTGGTTTAATTTGACCCGGCTTCTCAAAAAGCGCTAAATTTTGAGTGAGATACATGACAAGATCATCGTATCCTTGCCTATCTAAAACCATACGACTGCACACCTAATAAAAAACTATCTCTTTAGATTTAAGCAGAAAGCGCTTTTAATTGCTACCTTTGCCAAGCATCTCATACAAAAAAAGCAGCCGAAGCTGCTTTTTATAATGATTTACGATTATTAATCGATTTTTAAGCCTGGGCTTAATGTCGCTGGCATTGCTACTTTTTCAAGCTCAACCGAAGCGACTGGGTATGCACAATAGTCAGCAGCATAATATGCGCTTGCTCTGTGGTTACCTGATGCACCAATACCACCAAATGGTGCTGCACTTGATGCACCTGTGATAGGACGGTTCCAGTTTACGATACCTGCGCGAATACGACGTAAGAAATGGTCGTAATCAGCTGCGCTGTCGCTTAATAAACCAGCTGATAAACCAAAGCTTGTGTCATTCGCTTTATCAATAGCGGCATCAAAATCAGTGAAGCGGAATACTTTAAGAAGTGGTCCAAAGTGCTCTTCGTCTGGGAAGTTAGCGACATTTGTACACTCTAAAATACCCGGTGTTACAAAGCCGGTATTTTCTTTGTGCGTTAGCTCAACTAACACTTCAGCGCCAAGCTCAACAAGCTGCTGTTGTGCTGTGACCATACCTGCTGCTGCTGCTGAAGAAATCATTGACCCAATGAAAGGTTGCTCTTCTGCGTCGTAGTCACCGACTTTAATAGCTTTAGTTGCTTTAATAAGACCCGCTAAGATGGCATCACCTTGCTCGCCTACAGGTAAGAATAACTTGCGCGCACACGTACAACGTTGACCTGTAGAGATAAACGCTGATTGAATAATATCGTGAATAGCCGCTTTAGTATCAGCAACATCAGTAACGATAAGCGGGTTATTACCACCCATTTCTAAGGCTAAGATTTTACCCGGCTGACCAGCAAACTGTTCATGTAAAATATGACCAGTGCGCGAAGAGCCAGTAAAGAATAAACCGTCGATCCCTTTATGAGATGCAAGCGCTTTACCCGTTTCTACTTCACCTTGCACAAGGTTGATTACACCTGCAGGGAGACCCGCCTTTTGCCATAACTTTAACGTTAACTCAGCAACTGCTGGCGTTAGCTCAGACGGTTTAAATACCACGGTATTACCTGCTAATAATGCAGGTACAATGTGACCATTTGGTAAGTGACCAGGGAAGTTATAAGGGCCAAACACAGCTACAACACCATGAGGCTTGTGGCGGATCATCGCACGACCTTGTGGCATTGGGTTTTCAACATCGCCTGTACGCTCTAAAAATGCTTTTTCAGAGATAGCAATTTTACCCACCATCGCACCTGCTTCAGTGCGTGTTTCCCAAAGTGGTTTACCTGTTTCTTGTGCGATAGCAATCGCTAGTTCTTCGCTGTGCTCTTTAAGCGTTTCTGCGAATGTTTTTACAATCGCTAAACGCTCTGCAAATGTTTTATCAGCCCAGCTGTAAAACGCTTCACGTGCAGCAGCGACTGCGCCGTCTACTTGTTCAGCTGTAGCAGTGTTTGCTTGCCAGATTACATCGTTATTTGCTGGGTTTACAGATTGAAAAGTATGACCAAGGCCTGCTTGCCATTGACCATTAATAAATTGCGCTGCATGAGTCATTAATATGTCTCCTGAATTCTATAGTTCTGCAAGTGATACTGAATCACCCGCTTCTAAGTGAAGTGCTTTTGCTAGTTCACTTGAGATTGTGATGCTATCGGCATCGCATGATAGGCTAACTTGAGTCACGGTTGCTCTAAAGTCAGCAATTTTATCATTTGCTAACAATACCGTGGTGTCGCCTTGGCTTTCACCAATTTCAACTTTAACTGTGTGGGCATTTCTGACTGTAGCAATGTTATCTACTTTTGCTTCAACAGTTGGGCCTGCATCAAAAATGTCTACATAACCATTAAAGGTAAAACCTTCGCTCTTTAATAGTTCAATCGCAGGACGTGTGTTGTCATGTACTTGACCAATCACAGCTTGTGCATCTTTGCTCAGTAAGTTGACGTAAATTGGGTATTTAGGCATTAACTCAGCAATAAATACTTTCTGGCCAATACCCGTTAAGTAATCTGCCGTTGGAAAGTCCATTGAGAAAAAGTGCTCTTCTAGCCATTGCCAGAATGGGCTTTCGCCGCTTTCGTCTGACACACCACGCATTTCAGCAATGACGGTGTCAGCAAAACGTTCTCTATGTTGATTAATAAACATAAAACGCGCTTTTGAAAGCAATTTACCGTTATTATTTTTACGGTAGCCATCTTTTAAGAATAATGTACATAGCTCAGTTGCACCGGTGTAATCATTACACAGAGTTAAAATATCAACGGCTTTATACACGTCTAGCGTACGAGAAGAATGAATTACTTTGCTTAAATGATAATGATAAAAAGCATCATCTAAACCAACAGCGGCTTCAATACCCGAAGTCCCTACAACTTCACCCGTTTCGCTATCTTCAAGAACAAACAAGTAACCTTCATCACCTGGCTGCTGTGCTGCTTTTGCAAATGAGCTGACAGAATGATCAATTTTCTTTTGTAATAACTCTTCATTATTAGGCAAAGACGTAAAGCCATGGCCTGACTCAACAGCAATCTTTACTAACGCTTGGTAATCGCTTTGCTGGATTGGGCGAAGGATCATCATAAGTCCGCTTGCTCCCTTATAAATAACGGTAAATTAAGAAATGTGGGCAAGCTTAACTTGCCCTGAAATGACAGTTTCGTTTAGCCGTTAACGACTTTTGCAACTGCTTTTTCGAAGCGAGCCATACCTTCGCGGATATCAGCTTCTGGAATTACAAGTGACGGAGTGAAACGAACAACATCAGCGCCAGCAACTAAAGACATAACGCCTTCTGCTGTACCAGCCACTAAAAACTCTTTTGCACGACCTTTGAATTGCTCTGTTACTACAGCACCAATTAATAGACCTTCGCCACGGATTTCAGTGAATACATTGTACTTTTCGTTAATCGCAGTTAATAACTCGCGGAATAACGCTGACTTTTCTTTAACACCGTTAAGTACGTCAGGAGTATTTACTGTGTCGAATGCAGCTTCTGCTACTGCACACGCAAGAGGGTTACCACCGTAAGTAGAACCATGAGTACCTACTTTTAAGTGCTTAGCAATATCAGTTGTGGTGATCATTGCACCGATAGGGAAACCACCACCTAACGCTTTTGCAGTCGTTAAGATATCAGGAGTTACATTTAAACCTTGATAAGCATAAAGCTCACCCGTACGGCCAACACCTGTTTGTACTTCATCAAAGATTAGTAGTGCATTATGCTTAGTACATAACTCACGAACACCTTCAACAAACTCAGCAGTTGGAGAAATGATACCGCCTTCACCTTGCAGAGGCTCCATCATTACTGCACATGTGCTGTCTGAGATAAGCGCTTCAAATGCAGCTAAATCGTTGTAGTCACAGTGAACGATATCACCAGGTTTAGGACCAAAACCATCAGAGTATGCAGCTTGACCGCCTACTGTTACTGTGAAGAAGGTACGGCCGTGGAAACCTTTGTTGAATGAGATAATTTGTGACTTTTGCTCACCAAAGTTATCAAGTGCAAAACGGCGTGCAAGTTTAAGTGCCGCTTCGTTAGCTTCTGCACCAGAGTTAGCAAAATATACTTTTTCAGCGAACGTTGCGTCAGTTAGCTTTTTAGCTAAGCGAAGCGCTGGCTCATTAGTCATTACATTTGATAAGTGCCAAATTTTTTCGCCTTGCTCTTTTAATGCACTTACAAGAGCTGGGTGACAATGGCCAAGACAGTTAACAGCAATACCACCAGCAAAATCGATAAATTCGCGACCTTCTTGGTCCCATACGCGAGAGCCTTCGCCTCGAACTGGAATAACACTTGATGGTGCATAGTTAGGAACCATTACTTGATCAAATAATTCGCGATTGACTGTCATTTTATATCCTCATAATTGTAAGCACACTCAGAGTAAGGTGGCGCTCTAAAGCTAAACTAAGCCATTTTACTTAGCCGATTGAGCTTAGCGCAAAATCACCAAAATTACTCTTTGGTTCAATTTTCATTCATCCATTATTCCAGAAAATTTTCGTCCTGTCTCTTAGAAAACTTTCATGTAGCCCTTGAAAATAAAGGGCTTGAGATATTTTTTCATGGATAGTGAATAACTATTTGAAGGCTATTTTTTACTCTAAATACTATAAAAAGGCTTACGGCTAGTGAGCCAAGCAGAGGCTAAAGAGAAAAAATTTGTCACTGCGGATTGATAAACAATGAATGAATAGTCGCAAAAAAATTAACAATTTTTTTAATTAATTTGAATATGAAAGCGATCAAAATTGCATTTTGCTAGCTGATCAAGCTCTTCTTTAGTGAAATCGAAGTGTGCAAACCAACGTTCGGTTTCGTCATTTTCGACTAGTTGATGCTCATTTAAACTTAAATACTGAGCGTAACAACGTGCTTTTAAAATCACCTTGGTAAGCGGCAAATACTCATCGTTTTTAGCTAAAGGTGTAGTTAACTGCTGCATTACCGCATTAAATGGCAAATACCTAAAAGCCATTTTCTCAATTACGGTGGCTGTTACCTTCATCGACTGCTTATTTAGCAAGGTGCTTAAAAATAAAGGATCCGGTTTTAGCTCTAATAAAGCTGTGTGTAGATCTTTCTTTTGCTCATCACGGGCTTTAGTTACTTGGCGCTGCCAAACTAACTCAAAAATACGAAGGTATATACGGACTAGCGCTATCTTACCCACGTCGAGTAGCATACCTAAGGTAAACGCGTGCACCTCATTTACACCATTTAATTTAGCAAGTTCTTGAGCAGCAATGGCACACGCCATTGAGTTATCACGAAGTCGACGCTTTAGTAGTGGAAATGGCTCTGTACTGTGTGGCATCCAATGACGTACCGCAAAGGTTGGCACGACAAACTTTAAATTATCTAAACCAATGTAGCGTAGCGCTAACAGTGGGTTATCGACTTGAACTGAAGTGTGTTTATTACGTTGTTTTCGATAGAAAGGTAAATTCACAAACGCAACAAGCTCACGACCTAACCAACTCAAATCTTTAACTAACGGCTCTAGTCGACCTACTGAGGCCGAGCGCACAGCTAAAATATCTAAAATAGCAGGTACGCTATCTTGAATCCCTATAGTTTCATGAATTACTGAATCAATGTCTTCAAGCTGCTTGTGCATGGCAGCCTCAATCACTTGGTGTAATTGCTTGCTCGCCTGTGCACGGTATTTATGGTGAGCTGTACTGCTCTTTTGACGTTTTTTCTCAGCAGCAACTTCTACTTCTAATAGAGTTCGCTGTTCCATTGATTCGCCATAATCAATTTCGAGGGTGTGAATATAGCCAATTTGACGCTGTGCAAAACTGTGACCAAGCAAAAGATCGTGCGCGCGCTCATTAAGCACCATCGCAGTCCTTTGTTGTCGGTTTTCTTCGGTCATTTGCACAGGCGTATTGTCGGTCATATTTGTTAATTCACTAGCCTAAGGTTAGAAGCGAGTTAAAAAGTTAGCAAGTAATTCAAGCCCTTGTTGGGTCAAAATTGCTTCGGGGTGAAATTGCACTCCTTCAAGTGCTAAATCATTATGCATGATCCCCATAATTTCATCAAAATCAGAATTTTGTTCTGTCCATGCGGTAATAGTGAAGTCACTAGGCAGGCTTTGTTTATCCACCACTAAAGAATGGTACCGGCATACCGTTAGTGGATTTGCCAAACCGTTAAACACACCTTGATTGGTATGCTTAACTAACGAGGTTTTACCATGCATCACTTGCTTTGCACGAATAACATCAGCACCTAGAGCCTGAGCAATAGTTTGGTGACCTAAGCAAATACCAAGAATTGGCAACTGACCTTTTAATTGTTCAACCACTTGCAAAGAAATACCCGCTTCGTTTGGTGAACATGGCCCAGGCGATAGTACGATGTGCTCTGGGTTAAGTTGTTTAATCTCAGCAATGCTGATCTCATCGTTTCGTTTAACTAATACATCTTGATCTAAGCGCTGAAAATATTGCACTAGGTTGTATGTAAACGAATCATAATTGTCGATCATTAACAGCATTGCGTGTAACCCAAAATTACTCAGTCAAAATAATGAAGGCGCATTTTACCCCAAGCGTTCATAAATGTCGGCAAAAAATGGGGTATTACTCAGCGATTAAATGCGCTGTAAGGTCAGCCCTTTCTTGCTCATTAAGTTTTTGCGAACATTTATTTGCAAAGTCGTAACGTACTAGTACGGTTTTACCAACGGCACAGCAGTTATCTTGCTGCCAAGCCTCTTGACGCAGTACAAATGAACTAGAGCCGATGTGCTCAACACTGGTTTTCACTGTGACATCGTGACCATAAAACAACTCACCCACAAAGCTTACTTCAACCTTAGCAATGATCAGTTTCCACTCATAAGGGTTTAAATCGGGCGTAAAAAACCTGAAAATAGGCGCTCGGGCGGCTTCAAACCATACAGGGAGTACGGTATTGTTGATGTGCCCTAGCACATCTGTTTCGCTAAAGCGTGGTGTGATAGTTTCAGTAAACATAGTAACCCTATAAAAAATATAAACTAAAGGTAGCTCATGACGGACTTTATTCGCGTATACGAAAACGCCCTCAGCAAAGAATTTTGCGACAACTTTATCACGGTATTTGAACAAAGCCCGCATTTAAAACAAGGCATTACCTCAGGCGGAGTAGATTTAGCGAAAAAAGACAGCCGCGACTTATACCTTAATAACCACCCCGAATACGCTGAGCAACTAAAGCATATTCAACAAACGACTGCGGGTTACGTCTTCAAATACCTTGAAGAGCATATTTTTATGATGATTGGTGCCTTTGGTTTAAAGGTTTACCATCCGCAAACGGGCAAACCTGTTGACTTAACACAGGATAACTTTGAAGAAGTCGGCAAACCACAATTGCCATTACTCGTGCAGCAAATTTTCCGCATGGGTCCAATTCAAGCACAGAAATACGATATCAATAAAGGTGGTTACCCTTATTGGCATAGCGAGGTGTACCCGCAAGCTGGCCACAACGAAGCTCTGCACCGCGTGCTGTTATTTATGTTTTATTTAAATGATGTAGAAGAAGGTGGCGAAACAGAGTTTTACTATCAACAACGAAAAATATCGCCTAAACAAGGTTCTATGGTCGTAGCACCGGGCTATTTTACCCACACGCACCGTGGTAATAAGCCAATTTCAAATGATAAGTATATTTTAACCTCGTGGGTCTTATTCAACCGCGCGGAACAAATTTATGGACAACCACAGTCCTAATGCTAATAAAAAGCAGCCCACTCGGGCTGCTTAAAACTTATAGCTTATAGCTTAATTAAAGCTCAGCTTTAATCTGCTAGTAATTGATCAAATAAATCAAAAACCTTATCAAGCTCTTCAATTGTGTTGTAATGCATACAACCAATGCGTACTACACCACCGGTTTCTAATACACCTAGCTGCTTACATAAGCCTTGAGCGTAGAAGTTACCGTCCCACACACAAATATGTTGCTTACCTAAAAATTCAGACACAACACGTGGCTCGATGCCTTCAAAAGTTAAAGCAAAAGTCGGTGTGCGATAAGCTATACGCTCTAGATCAGCAATACCAAATAACTTGATACGTGGGTAATCTGCTAAACGCGTTAAGAAATGCTTACTTAATGCCATTTCGTGTTGTTTAGTCATAGCAAATGCAGCCGCGAGTTTTTCTCGACGTGAATGACTATCATCAAGTTCACTAATTGCAGCAATGTAATCAACAGCTGCAATTAAGCCAGCTAGCGCTTCAAAGCTTTGTGTACCCGTTTCCCAGCGACCTGGCGCAACATCTTTTGCAGGTTCAACTTTATATGGTGTGAAACCTTCAAGATGCTCACGTTTGCCATAGACAATACCAAGGTGAGGACCAAAGAACTTATATGCAGAGCAGGCTAAGAAGTCACAATCAAGTGCTTGTACATCTACAAGCTCATGAGGTGCGTAATGAACGGCATCAACATACACTAGCGCACCAACAGCATGTGCAAGCTCAACGATGCGTTTAATGTCATTAATTGAACCTGTCGTGTTTGATGCATACGTCACTGCAACAAGCTTTGTTTTGCTAGATAAAAGGCTTTCAAAATGTGCCATATCTAGGCTGCAATCAGCTTCGTTGATAAGGGTAGTTTTTACTGTCGCGCCTTTATCTTCAGCAGCTTGCTGCCAAGATGATACGTTTGAGAAGTGATCTGCATTGGTGACAATAATTTCATCATCAGCAGTCCAATCACGCGAGATGGCACGGCTAAAGCTAAACGTTAAGCTTGTCATGTTTGCACCAAACACGATTTGCTCTTTAGATGGCGCATTTAATAAATCGGCTGCAGCTTGGCGAGCATTTGCCATTAACTCTACCGTTTTATCACTTGAGAAAAATGCGCCGCCTAAGTTTGAGTTGAAGTAACCCAAATATGCACTCATAGCGCTTAGAACTGACTGTGGTACTTGCGAGCCACCTGGACCATCAAGGAAAATCGGTGACTGACCAGCAACTTGTTGCATAAGTGCAGGGAACTGGCGACGTAATTGCGTTAAGTTCATGGTTTACCCTTACGCAGTTAGTACGAAGCAATCAAGGTAACCTTCTTTGCTTGCGTCTAATTTATTCATTGGTGTAGCGTTGTGCCATACTTCACGGTCATTAATCAGTGCGAACATGCCGTCTTTAATTTCCATTTTGAAACATGGTTCTGCCTGCTGGTGTTCATAAACAAGCAACTCACCACCCTCTAGGTTTTCGTGTGATACACCACACACACATACGTGATCAAAACCATCTTGGTGAACACCTTCTGGCGCAGCGGGTGTGTCACTGTCGATCGCAAGCATTCTGAATTGGTGAATTTCAATATCGCGATCATCGCTGATACCCGTCATATCACGGAACTGATTAACGATTTGCTTCATGCCATCAGTCGCTAATAAGCTATCTTCTAGATTTTCATAGGTGCGCTCAACATTACCTTGGAATGTATTGATTGAGTCATCTTGCACGAATGCTTTTGTTGGTTGTAGTTTTAACTCACCATCAACAACTTTAATTACTGAATAACGACGCTTACGAAATTCACCATCTGCGTATGGGTTAGCAGGTAGGTTAGCAAAAGAAGGCTTAACTGCGTCAATGTGCGCTTGGCTTACAAAACGAAGTTGTAGAAGGTTCTGGTTGTTTAATGTAGTCATTTCGATCTCGCCTTAATACGTTGAGAATATTGGCGAGGATTTTAATTCAATTAGTAGGGAATATTTGCGTTTTTATGTAAACCAGTAAGGTTTATTGGATAATTTTAAGATCGTTATAC
>NZ_JAKEVM010000116.1 GCF_022398475.1 Pseudoalteromonas shioyasakiensis
CCTATAAATCGTATTGTTTTGCTAAGCTTAAATGAGCAAAAAAGAAACAATTCAAGAAATTACTAAATACGTTATAAGGACATAGCTATGAAAATTCTACGCTACACAGCTTTGGTTAGTTGTTTATCCATTTGTATACCTGTGCTGGCCGAAAACCAATACTTACAACAACAGCTTGAGCCTATTCTGATTGGTGAGTCTCACAGTATAGAAGGACAACAAATCCACTCCCCAGAAATGACCGTTGCTACTTATAAAGTAAATAGTTTTGAACGAGTATGGGACAACGTAAAATATGCCAAGCAAGCGCTCAACTTAATTGCGCAAGCAGAACTTGAAGGGCTATCTCCTAACGACTATCACTTTGATACATTAATGGCGCTGGCCAGCGAAATAGATAAACGCGGAGCGGATGCCGTCGAAGCACAGTTTGATGTACTAATGACAGATGCCGTCATGACCTATGCAAAACACTTAATTCGCGGAAAAGTAAATCCAAAACAATTGGCAGCCACATGGAACTATGAACAGTTTGATGTCAGCCCAGATGCTGCAGCGGCCTCATTACTTAAACATGTAAAATCCAAAAGCCTTGATAAGGGACTTGAAAACCTCAAGCCTGTTTTACCTCATTATAAGCGCTTAAAAGACGCCCTCGTGTTTTACCGAGAGCTTGATGCCACTGGCGAGTTACCTGACTTCGCACTGCAAAATAAAGTATTAAAACCGGGGCAATCAGACCCAGCAGTGCCGCTTTTAAGACAAAAGTTAAAACGACTAAAGTATTTTGACGGCAGTAACAGTGATGCCACTGATTATAACGATGAGCTAGTCGCAGCAGTTAAACGCTTTCAAAATGCCCATCAAGTAGCTGATGATGGTGTGATTGGTAACGAAACTTTAAAACTACTCAACAAAGATTACAGTGAGTACGTTAATGATATTTTAGTAAACCTAGAGCGCATTCGTTGGGTTGATAACACACTAACAGAGCGCTTCTTAGTGGTTAATATCGCAGGTTACTTGCTGTATTTGTTTGAAGACAACAAATTGAAATGGCAAACCAATGTAGTTGTAGGCAGAAACTACACCAAAACCCCAATATTTAAAGGGCAAATGAGCTATATCGTGATGAATCCAACGTGGACAGTACCGCGGAGTATTTCAGGTGGCATCATCAAAAAAATGAAAGAAAACCCAAACTACTTAAACGAGAAAGATTTTTTTGTGGTTGATAGTCGCCGTAACCCAGTGGATAGCAAGAGTATTGATTGGGCAAATGCTAGTCGCAAAAACTTCCCGTATTGGTTTGTACAACAGCCTTCAGAGAATAACTCATTAGGGCAAATCAAGTTTATGTTCCCAAATAAATACTCAATCTATTTGCACGACACCCCTGCAAAAAGTTTATTCCAGCAAGACCAACGTGCATTTAGCCACGGCTGTGTAAGAGTTGATGATCCATTCACCTTAGCTGAGAAAATCTTAGAAACGTCAGATAATTGGAGTCGTAGCGAAATTGATGACACCATTGCAGCAAAAGAAACTAAAAAAGTCAGCTTGTCAAAACCGCTGGATGTACTTTTAATGTACTGGACCGTTGCAGGTAACGACGAGGGCCTGCAATTTTATACCGACGTTTATAATCGCGATGGCGCGTTATTAAAAGCACTCACCACGCCATTAGCAAACAATACAATTTAGAGGTCACTATGTATTTCAGCCGTATTATTTTAAGTGTGTGCTTAGCGTTAACTACATGCTCTGTTGCTGCTATTGAATTAACTGACTCGCTGCACAGCTTTATACTTGATGCAAAACAAGTGCTAACACTTGATAACACGGCTGATTTTGCTTCAACTGCAGTATCAGATGTTGAGACTGAGCGATTAGGGCCAAATAGCATTGCTATTTACGCCCCAGAAAATGCAGGGTTTTATAACCTAGTATTGAGTAACAATATTACCCGCAAACACCTACTTGTCATCGTGAAAAAACCATTTAATGCAAACAATAAGCAATTGAATAATTATCAAATAGGCCTCTACCCAGCCCCGTATAAAAACTACCCACAGTACAGTGCGCCAAACGGGTTTATAGAAATTTTTGAGAAAGACTTATCACGGCAGCTGACTCCTCATGTGCAAGTTAAAAATGTAATTTGTAAGCAAGTGAGTGGCTTTCCAAAGTATCTTTATGTCAACAACGATGGCTTGTTGATGCTCGAAGATCTGCTCACATTTGTACAAAGTGAAGGGATTAAAGTCAGCAAATTTGCCTTTATCAGTGGCTATAGAACGCCCCATTACAATCGCTCAATTGGTAATGGCAAACACAGCCGACACCAATACGGCGATGCCTTTGACCTATATATAGACGAAGATGGTGATGGCCGAATGGACGATTTAAACGGCGATGGCAAACTAACGGTTGCTGATGTTGATGTGCTTTATAAAGTGTTTGAAAAGTTCCAAAAACAGAGCCGCTATAATGGCGGTATTGGCCGTTATAAACCCGCCTCCCACCACGGTGGTTTTGTTCACATAGATAACCGTGGATTTACCGCTAGGTGGTAATTGCAAGTTTCATATAACCCTTGAATAAATATTATCCAATTGCATTATTACTGCTTGATTGGTAAGTTGTTGTGTGTAGTGAAAAAATCTCAGTAAAAGTGTGATTAAAGGCAGTGGTATTGATGAAACACAACTTGATTTAATCGCCCTACTGAACGGCAAACAATCAGCTAATAGAACCACACTCTATGTCAGTAACGTTGACCCAATAAGCTCCGCTGGTTATTGGCAAGCACTTCACAATAAGAGTGTATCCATAGTGCATTATAGTAATTTAGACCACACCAGAATGGTAAGCCTTATTAATCAAGCTATGCGCAATGAGGTTTTACATCGATTAATGTAACCAACAAATAACAAGGACAGCAATGAACATACTCTTCAAGAAATTAAAGTTGCTCGTAGTTTTTTATTTACTGGCAATTTCAAGCCTCGCACATAGCCAAAACATGCAAGCAGAGATGGCTGACTTTATTAGTGGCTTTCATAACTTTAAGCAGTTTAATGGCAATGTATTAGTTGCTAAGGATGGAAAAGTACTGTTTGAACAAAGCGTTGGCTATGCCAACTTTGAATGGGATATAAAACATAGTAATAAAAGTAAATTTAGAATTGGTTCAATTACCAAACAATTTACCGCCATGTTAATTCTGCAATTGGCACAAGATGGAAAACTTAAACTCGATGATCACCTTGCAACATACCTCCCTGATTACAGAAAAGATATAGCCACTAAAATTACCCTTCGCCAAATACTTAATCACACCTCTGGTCTTGGAAATTATACTCAGTCAAAATCTTTTCGTGATGAGTACAGCCGAAACCCTTACAGTGTTGATGAATTTATTCGCTTGCTATGTAGTGATGATCTCGTGTTCGAGCCTGGCACTGAATTTCGTTATAGCAACTCTGGCTATTTTATTTTGGGTGCGATAATCGAAAAAGTAACAGGTCAAAAATATCAAGATGTATTACAGAAGAATATTTTAGATCCACTCGATATGAAGGATACAGGCTATGATTCTCACAATAAAATCATTAAATTTCGCGTATCGGGTTATGACAATGGCCTAGGAGGTTATAGCAATACTGATTATTTAGATATGTCTATCCCATATGCAGCAGGATCAATGTACTCAACAGCACGGGATTTACTAAAATGGGATCAAGCTCTCTACACGGATAAGTTATTGAACAAAGAGTATAAGAAACAGATGTATCAAGTTTCTGAGCAAAGAAATTATGCGCTTGGTTGGGAAGTTACAAACCTTGATAAAAGCACCTACGGAAAACCGCTAACCCGTATTCAACATGGCGGTGGCATCAATGGTTTTAATGCGTTTATAAGTAGAATAATCGAAGACAAATTACTGGTTATTATTTTAAATAACACTGGTGTTGCGCCACTCACCCCCATGACTAATGGCTTACTTGCAATCTACTATGGCAAACCCTACGAAAAAGCGACAGAGCATGTAGATAGTAAACTTTATAACGTATTTAAACGTGAAGGTATTGCAGGGTTAAAGAATACCTATCAGCAAATGGTGAGTGAGGGTAATACGCCTAGAGAAAGGTCGCTAAACTACTTTGGCTATGAATTAATGCAAATGGATGAGCTAGGCGCCGCAATCACGGTGTTTGAACTCAATAATCAATCTTATCCAGAATCAGCAAATACATTTGACAGTTTAGGTGAAGCATATTTAGCAGCAGGTGATAAACAAAAAGCATTAGCAAGTTACAAAAGTGCGTTAAAACTTAATCCTGACAGTGAAAGTGCTAAGCAAGCGATTGAGAAATTACAATAAATATAGGCCACAAAAGTGGCCTCACTTTTTGACTTACAGCTCAAAGCATAAAGCTTTTAACAAGCCTGTTTTTGCGTTGCTTGGATATAAGCAACTAAATCTTCAATCGATACAACGGGCATATTGTGCTCACAGGCAAACTTGCTAACTTCAGGCAAGCGAGCCATTGAACCATCTGGATTCGTTAATTCGCAAATAACACCAAACGGTGTTAAACCCGCTAACTGCATTAAATCAACCGATGCCTCAGTATGGCCACGACGGACTAATACACCACCCGTTTGTGCACGCAGTCCAAACACATGCCCTGGGCGAGATAAATCTTCAGGCTTTGCATTGTCTGCTGTTGCCGCTTTAATGGTGGTTACACGATCAGCTGCTGAAACGCCAGTTGTCACGCCCGTTTTAGCTTCAATGGTCACTGTATACGCTGTTTTGTTCTGACTGGTGTTATGCTCAACCATTTGTGGTAAATCAAGCTGTTTAACACGCTCATCGCCCATGCAAAGACACACAATACCGCTGCCTTCACGGATCATCATGGCCATTTGCTCTGTGGTCAGGTGCTGTGCTGAATACACAAAATCACCTTCGTTTTCACGGTTTTCGTCATCTACTACAAGCACGCCTTCACCCTGCTGCAAAGCAGCAATGGCACGTTCAACGCGTTCAAGTGGTTCGCCAAATTGGCTGAGTAAAGAAGACTGAATCATCATTTTTAATACCTATTAAATTAAATATGAAAAGATTCAGGACATTGAAAGGCACAGCAAAAAAGACCACCCGCAGGCAGCCAATTACTGTTTTATAGATTTTCTACATCATCTTTCTCTTTCATCCGGACTATCACCGTCGGCTCTGGCCTCTCACCAGATCTGCTGACCTTTAACCAAAGTTAAAGCGCTCGCGGGCTCACTTTATTTCAAAGTATACCGCCGGTGGGGAATTTCACCCCGCCCTGAGAATGTTGCTTAATCAATAAGATGAATAAGCCAAGCTATTCTATACCTAAAGTAATTAGTTATCGAGTACCCGCTTATCTAATATGCCTTTTTCAATCAGTTGATTGAGTATCGCCTTGGTTTTTTCTCGGCATATATCACGCACTAAACGAACCGCGGGTGTTATGGATTGTCGACTTGGGCATATTAGCCAAAGCTCTGCACATAAGTGAGGATAATTTTGCATCACTGGCACTACCCGCCCACTTAGTAAATCATCACTGATATCAATACATGATTTAACCGCTAGGCCTTTACCAGCCACACACCAACGCCTTACCAAATCACCATCATTAGATGCTCGACGGCCTTGCATTTTCACTTTAAAACGCTCGGTTCCATCGGTAAATTCCCAAACATTATTGATGATATCTTGTAGTTGATAAAATAGACCCTGATGCTGATTTAATTCATCTGGATGCGTCGGCGCGCCATGTTCAGCAATGTACTCTGGGGTTGCACATAACAGCCGCGGAACATTACAAATTTTAAAGCCATATAAATTTGAGTCGGATGGCGAGCCATACCTAAGTGCAAAATCAACGGAGTCTCGGTAAAAGTCGACATTACTATCGCTAATATGCGGGCGCATACTCAGCTTTGGATACTCATCAAGTAACTCATCTAACCATGGGATAATGATGTTGCGGCCTAAGTCTGAAGATAATGCGACTCTTAGCTCCCCATCAATTTCATCATGCTCACCTTTTAAGGCAAGTGTGGCTTGGTCTAGCATGAGCACTGCTTGCTGACACTGAGGTAAAAAGCGCTCCCCAGCCGCAGATAACCGCAAATGACGAGTTGTACGAACAAATAACTCAGCACCCAGCGCTGCTTCAACACGCTTAATAGCAGCGCTGGCGGTAGCGGCTCGCATGTCTAATTTGGCTGCTGCGGTTGTAATACTACGAAACTCAGCAACCTTAAGGATTAATTTGAGATCTTCAACCAACATATTAACTAAAAATTTTTGATAATGTTTATTCGATTATGCGCTTTATCGTATAGTATGCAAGGCGTAAACTGCACCTAATTGTTATACATGCGGGAGCAAATCATGACACACCCAATCATTTCAGACTTACAACGCCGTTATACAAGTAAACGTTACGACGCTTCAAAACAAATTAGCCAAGCAGACTTAGCTGTAATTTTAGAAGCATTACGCCTGTCGCCATCGTCTATTAATTCTCAACCATGGAAATTTGTGGTAATTGAATCAGAGCAAGGTAAACAGCGTCTGCATGATAGTTTTGCAAATAAGTTTCAGTTTAACCAAGTTCATGCAAAAGCGGCATCACACACCATTTTATTTGCTTATAACCCAAGCTATAAACGTGCTGATTATGAAAAAGTAATTGATGCCGATATTGCTAATGGCCGTACAAAAGCTGAAAACAAAGAGCAGGCTTTTGGTGCCTTCGCCTTTGTTGATTTAAATACAGATGAGCAAGGTGATAACGCCGCTTGGACTAAAGCTCAAACCTACATTGCATTAGGTAATACCATGCACACAGTGGCTCGTTTAGGTTTAGATTCAACACCGATGGAAGGTGTCGATAAAGACTTACTCGGTGAGCTATTCACTGATGAGTTAGATGGTTATGTATGTGAGGTGGCACTCGCTATTGGTTATCACGAGCCAGAGCAAGATTATAATGCTGCATTACCAAAATCGCGTTTAGATAAAGATGCGGTGATTACTGTAGTTTAAAGCCTAAAGATTATGCAGGCTTGGCCTGCATAATTGTTATTTTAGGTCAGTCTTCACAACCACATTACTCGCCATACCTTCACACAAATCTGCTGTTATTGTGGCAACAGCTCCATTTATTAGTGCTAAATTTGGGGCTACGTGGCCAATGTCGGCATCAACGATAACTGGGAATAAATTACCTTTAAATGCGAGCTCTATTGCTTGGTATTCATCGAAGTAGCAGTCGTTATTAATTGCAGGGCTGCGGCCAAATACCACAGCATTTACATCAGTAAAAACATCATTCAACTTTAACGATAACAAACAACGTGCAAGGGCCATCGGACTAAGCTCTGCATTTTCTAGGTATAAAATTAACCCCTCTGGTGCATACTGTTTTTTAAACTCATGCAATGCATAGTAATTTGAGGGTAGCAACAGACCTAACGTATCTAAACAACCGCCAATTAAGCGCCCAGACACTTCAATTTGGCGTTTATCTTTATAGTTAATACATCGCCATTGGCTAGGAGCAGTATAGTCAAATTGAGCCTCTGGCTTAGCTTTATAATCAATTGGCTTTTGCTGATAAAATGGCGACGCGACTTGATGGAGTTGCTGTTTTTCTTCAAGTGACATGGCACTGAATATATTTGCTAAATAAACATCGGGATCGTCAGGGTGAATTTGCATTAAATTTGCAGCGTGCAAAGTTGCCCAGCCACAACGAGTTGTTAATGCACATGCAAACGTGCTGATATCAGAAAAGCCAACCAACCACTTAGGCCTTGCTTTACTTATGGCGTTGAAATCCAGAAGAGGTAAAATTTCCATGGTGAGATCGCCCCCCCATGGCGGCATGATGGCTGCGATTGAATCATCAGTTAAATACTGCATTAGCTCATCAGCACGTTGCTTTGCACTGTTGTGTGACTGACGTAAGCAGGCACCTTCAATAACAGTAAAACCTTTGGCTGTTAAGCCATTAAGTACTATGTCTAAGCGCTCATAAAAGGCTTTATCAACACCAGATGAAAAAGCACATATGGCTATTTTATCACCTTGCTCAAGCGGTTCAGGATACTGAATTTTCGCCATTATTACTCCTTCATTACGACTGTCTTGTAGCCAACGTACCGAATAAATTCACGCCTGTAAACAGGCATAAAAAAACCGCAGTATGAACTGCGGTTTTTCTCAATGCTTGGTTAAGCTACTAAATATACTCAACTTCAATGATTTCGTACTCTACTTCACCGTTTGGCGTTTTAATGATAACGGCATCATCTACCTCTTTACCAATTAAACCACGCGCGATTGGTGAGTTAACAGAGATCAGATTGTTTTTGATATCTGCTTCGTCATCGCCTACGATTCGGTATTTTACTTCAGCATCGGTTTCAACATTAACGATAGTAACCGTTGTGCCAAAAATAACTTTACCTGTGTTAGGCATTTTAGTTACATCAATGATTTGCACATTTGAAAGCTTCGCTTCAATTTCTTGAATACGGCCTTCGCAGAAACCTTGTTGCTCACGAGCAGCATGGTATTCAGCGTTTTCTTTCAAATCACCGTGCTCACGTGCTTCAGCGATATCAGCAACGATTTTTGGACGGGTAACTGTTTTTAATTCGTTAAGTTCTTCGCGCAGTAATGCTGCACCACGAACTGTCATCGGAATTGATTGCATATTATTCTCACTTAATCCCAAGGGCGATTGCCTCGCCCTTGGCACATTTCCTTAGTTCATTCGCTGATGTAGTTCCTGAACTGACGTCACCTTGCTACGGTCGTCTGCTTGGTTTGCAGTACAGTTAGCAAATGCCGCGTTCAGAGTCGTTGTGTAGTTAGTCTTATGCTGTAACGCACCACGACGTAACACCTTCGAATCTTCAATCGCTTGGCGGCCTTCAGTAGTGTTTACAATATAGCTGTATTCACCATTTTTAATTCTATCAAGAATATGAGGACGACCTTCGTATACTTTATTCACGCGACGAACTGCAATGCCTGCTTCTTCAAGTGCTTTTGCAGTGCCACCTGTTGCATCTAACTCGAAACCAAGATCAGTCATGGTTTTAGCTAGTTCAACGATACGTGGTTTGTCACTGTTGCGTACCGATAGTAACGCGCGACCACCGCGTGGTAAAGTGTTGCTTGCACCTAATTGTGCTTTAGCGAATGCTTCGGCGAAAGTTTCACCAACACCCATTACCTCACCCGTTGAGCGCATTTCTGGGCCACGGATTGGGTCAACACCTTGGAACTTAGCAAATGGCAGTACCACTTCTTTTACGCTGTAGTAAGGAGGGATTACTTCTTTTGTAATACCTTGGCTTGCTAGCGACTGACCCGCCATACAACGTGCTGCAACTTTAGCAAGTGCAATACCTGTCGCTTTAGAAACAAACGGTACTGTACGCGCAGCACGAGGGTTTACTTCGATTAAGTAAACTTTACCGTCTTTCACAGCAAACTGAGTATTCATCAGACCTACTACGCCAAGCTCTAGTGCCATATCAGTCACTTGCTTACGCATTACGTCTTGTACTTCAGCAGTTAGTGAGTGAGCTGGTAATGAACACGCTGAGTCACCTGAGTGAACACCTGCTTGCTCAATGTGCTCCATGATACCACCGATGATTACTTGCTCACCGTCACAGATAGCATCAACGTCAACTTCGATTGCGTTATCTAAGAAGTGGTCAAGTAGTACTGGCGCTTCATTTGACGCTGATACTGCTTCTGTCATGTAACGACGTAAATCGTCTTCATCATAAACTACTTCCATTGCGCGACCACCTAATACATATGAAGGACGTACAACAAGTGGGAAGCCGATTTCAGCAGACTTAACAATCGCTTCTTCTAAAGAAGTAACCGTTGCATTCTCTGGTTGAAGAAGATCTAGACGCTCAACAAGCTGTTGGAAACGCTCACGGTCTTCTGCACGGTCGATTGCATCTGGTGAAGTACCAATAACTGGCACACCATTCGCTTCAAGTTCACGAGCAAGTTTCAGTGGTGTTTGACCACCGTACTGAACGATAACACCTTTTGGCTTTTCAACGCGTACGATTTCTAATACATCTTCAAGCGTGATTGGCTCGAAGAATAAGCGATCTGATGTGTCGTAGTCAGTTGAAACAGTTTCAGGGTTACAGTTAACCATAATTGTTTCATAGCCGTCTTCACGTAAAGCTAATGCTGCGTGAACACAACAGTAATCGAATTCGATACCTTGACCGATACGGTTAGGACCACCACCGATTACCATGATTTTATCTTTGTCAGATGGATTCGCTTCACATTCTTCATCATAAGATGAGTACATGTAAGCTGTGTCTGAGCTGAACTCTGCAGCACACGTATCAACGCGCTTATATACAGGCACGATATCTAACTGGTGACGCTTCTTACGAATTTCTGCTTCAGAAACACCGGCAATTTCAGCGATACGCGCATCAGCAAAACCTTTACGCTTAAGCTTGCGTAAAAACTCAGCATTTAAACCAGCCATACCTACTTCGCTGATTGTTGCTTCGTCTTTTAAGATGTCTTCGATTTGTACTAAGTACCAAGGGTCAATCTTAGTTAATTCGAATACGTCTTCTACGCTCATACCGTGACGCATTGCATCAGCAACGTACCAAATACGCTCAGCACCTGGCTCACGTAATTCACGGATGATTTTTTCTTTTGCTTTCGGATCATCAAGGGCAACAATTGGGTTAAAGCCCGTTGCGCCTACTTCAAGACCACGTAATGCTTTATGCAGTGACTCTTGTTGGTTACGACCAATTGCCATCACTTCACCCACAGATTTCATCTGTGTTGTAAGACGGTCGTTTGAACCTGCGAATTTTTCGAAGTTAAAACGTGGGATCTTAGTAACAACGTAGTCAATTGACGGCTCGAAAGACGCTGGTGTTTTACCGCCAGTGATGTCGTTTTGTAGCTCATCAAGCGTGTAACCTACTGCTAGTTTTGCAGCGATTTTCGCAATTGGGAAACCCGTTGCTTTTGATGCTAGTGCTGAAGAACGCGATACACGTGGGTTCATCTCGATGATAACCATACGGCCATCAACTGGATTCACACCAAACTGTACGTTTGAACCACCTGTTTCAACACCGATTTCACGAAGTACCGCCATCGATGCATTACGCATGATTTGGTATTCTTTATCAGTTAGTGTTTGCGCAGGAGCAACCGTGATTGAGTCACCAGTGTGAACACCCATAGGGTCAAAGTTTTCGATAGAACATACGATGATACAGTTGTCGTTTTTGTCACGAACAACTTCCATTTCGTACTCTTTCCAACCGATTAATGATTCATCGATTAAAAGTTCATTTGTTGGTGATAAATCTAAACCACGCTCACAAATTTCATCAAATTCTTCTTGGTTGTATGCAACACCACCACCGGTACCACCCATAGTGAATGATGGACGAATGATACATGGGAAACCGATACGGCTAAGTACATCGTGTGCTTCTTCCATTGAGTGAGCGATTTCTGCACGCGGACACTCAAGGCCAATGTTCTTCATTGCTACGTCAAAACGCTCACGGTTTTCAGCTTTATCGATTGCATCAGCAGTTGCACCGATTAACTCAACACCGTGTTTTGCCAGTACGCCGTGCTTATCTAAATCAAGTGCACAGTTTAATGCTGTTTGACCACCCATAGTAGGCAGTACTGCATCTGGCTTTTCTTTTTCAATGATTTTCTCTACCACTTCCCAGTGAATTGGCTCGATGTACGTCGCATCCGCCATTTCAGGGTCAGTCATGATAGTTGCAGGGTTCGAGTTTACAAGAATTACTCGAAAGCCTTCTTCTCGTAGTGCTTTACACGCTTGTGCACCAGAGTAGTCAAATTCACAAGCTTGACCGATTACGATCGGGCCTGCGCCTAAGATAAGAATGCTTTTTATGTCGGTACGTTTTGGCATTGTTACTCCGGTTAAATTAGTTAGAACGTGCTTGCATCAGGTCGATGAAGTGGTCAAATAATGGCGCCGCATCATGTGGACCTGGGCTTGCTTCAGGGTGACCTTGGAAGCTAAATGCAGGCTTATCTGTGCGGTGAATACCTTGTAGCGTGCCATCGAATAAAGAAACGTGAGTTGCACGTAAATTCGCTGGTAATGTTGCTTCGTCAGCTGCGAAACCGTGGTTTTGCGCTGTGATCATTACAACATTGCGGTCAAGGTCTTTAACTGGGTGGTTACCACCGTGGTGACCAAACTTCATTTTCACCGTTTGTGCACCTGAAGCAAGTGCAAGTAATTGGTGACCTAAACAGATACCAAAAATTGGCGTGTCTGTTTCTAGGAAAGTTTTAATTGCTTCAATCGCGTATGTACACGGCTCAGGGTCGCCTGGGCCATTTGATAAGAAGATACCGTCTGGGTTTAATGCCAGTACGTCTTCTGCAGATGTTTGTGCAGGAACAACGGTTAATTTACAACCGCGGTCAACTAACATACGTAAGATATTACGTTTAACACCGAAGTCATAAGCAACAACGTGGAACTTCTCGTCTGCTGCTTCTAGCGTTTTAAAGCCTGAACCTAACGTCCAGCTTGATTCGCGCCACTCAAAATTTTCCTTGGTTGAGACAACTTTTGCTAAATCCATGCCTTTTAAGCCTGGGAAGGCTTGCGCAGCTTCAAGCGCTTTATTCTCATCTAACTCGTCGCCTGCAATGATACAACCATTTTGAGCGCCTTTATCACGTAAGATACGTGTTAATTTACGAGTGTCGATGTCAGCAATACCTAAGATATTGCGTTCTTTTAAGTAATCACTTAACGATTGCTCGTTACGGAAATTACTTGCTAGCAGTGGCAAATCACGGATCACTAGGCCTTTAGCCCAGATTTGACCCGCTTCTTCGTCTTCGCTGTTAGTACCCGTATTACCGATATGTGGGTACGTCAAAGTTACGATTTGTTCCGCGTATGAAGGGTCAGTCAAAATTTCTTGATAACCAGTCATAGACGTATTGAATACTACTTCACCGACTGACATGCCGTCAGCGCCGATTGCAGTACCGCGAAACACTGTGCCGTCTTCTAGGACTAACAGAGCGGATTTAGTCAAGTTAACCTCCTAACAGTAAAAAACGGGAGTAAAGTCATTTGCTCTACTGCCCGTTTATAGCGATTGGAAACACGCATTTATGAATTTTTGGCAAATTGGCGCTATTCTACAGTAAATTAGCATTCAGATCTAATC
>NZ_JAKEVM010000117.1 GCF_022398475.1 Pseudoalteromonas shioyasakiensis
CTACTAGGAAGGCAAACCTATAAAATAAGTAAGATCTATTTTAAAAGTGTTGTTTGCATATTATTTTTTAATTTCCATTATCTAAAATACCAAATTTAGCTTCAAGATATTTTTTGTTTTTATGAAAAGCACCTTCAGCTTCAGCTAAATACATTAATGTGTCACCAATATCATCTTGATTTGTAAATATATGTCCATCTATTCTTATTTGATTTTGAAAATTAGAAAGTTGCCCTATCGTTATATCTATTAGTAAGATTATTAATTCAGCACTTTCTTTATTTAGTTCATCCCTAAGCCTTTTTATTGTTGGAGCTGTCTTCTTTAATTTCCAGAAATATGCATTGAAATACGGGCCAATTTTAGGAAGCACACCGCTTTCCCTAGGTACGAAGTCTGAGATTGCACCAACACCAGCTTGATCAAGATCATTAAATAACCCATTTAAAAAGCCTAAAATTTGTTGCTGTTTATCATGTTCGATCTGATTTAAGTGTAATTTTTTTTGTTCTTTTAAATTGTCTTTCGCTAGTTGCTCCGATGACTTTATTGCCATTGCAGCTTGTTCATTAGCAAGTGCCTGTTCTTTATTACTTTTAGATTGTAAATAAACCGTATAAATAACTCCTAAAAACGAGAAAAACGAGAGTGCAGGGCCAAGTGTACCACCAAAAAAACTACCAAAGTGAGCCCATGTTTCAGTTGTTCCACCAAAACCGACTCCAACGCCTTTAAACCATAAATAATAAACACCACCGACACACGCAAAAGCAAGTGCTATAAGTGCAAGTAAGAGCAATTTTGGTGAAGTTTCACTAGCAGAATTAGACATAAATATCCCTTTGTTGTTTTTAGGTTTCCGAAATGATTATGGGGTAAGTAAAGTCACTTTAAAATAATAACCATCAACAAACATTAGTTTTGCTTAATTAAATAGCAAACACTTATTTATAAATCTGTTATTAGCAGGGAAATTCATAAATTAACCCAAAACGGTTAGGTATTTCTCATAAAGGAGATTTTTGGTATTACTTTGCTTCTTTTACATCCATTAAGTTAGATTGGGCAAGAACAGCTTTTTTATATTCAATATCAAAAAATTGACTCTTACTGTGTAAACTCAGCACAAGGCTTATGAAGTCTGATACTCCTAGTTACAACCCCCTCTAAACAAAAATCATCCTCTGGTGAAACATACACAGGCTTAAACTCATCAGAAGCTGATAATAACAAGCGGTTGTCTTTATCGATGATCTTGCAAACAAAGCACCCGTTGTAACTTGCAACCACAATATCACCGTTGCTCACATCTACCGCTCTATCGACTAAAAGTAGGTCTCCGTCATATATACCTACTCCCTGCATTGACTGCCCTGATGCCATGCCGATGAAGGTGGCATCAGGGTGTTTAATTAAAAGTTGATCTAGCGAAAGGCCAAGCTCTTTGTACTGAGCAGCAGGCGATTCAAAACCTGAAATACCAGCTTCGATATAGATTGGAATAACGAACATAAGAAATAAAACAAATACTGTACATAAAAACAGTATAGTGAAAATCGGAAGGATCCTAAAGTGAAATATGAAATGATTTAGCTATAGGTTTTTACACTTAGTTTCTCTAATGAATTGTCTTAGTGACTTTAGAAGGTTTTACGAAAAAAAGCATTTGTAATAGGCTCTATAACTATCTGTTTTATAAGGTTATAAAATTCGCGAAAGTACTGAATTTCACCCTACAAAAATCCGTGCGACAGCTTTATTTTCTTTAAATATCATACTGTTACACAGGTATTGTGAAATATCATGGGGTGTCAGGGGTCGCAGGTTCAAATCCTGCTATGCCGACCATTTTTCCTTACACCTATCAAAAACTTACATACTATTCTTAGTTTCTATAAAATCTAAAACGTCAATAACGTTGAAAAGCTATACACTAATTTACCATCAACAGCCTCATGATCTTTAGCTACAAATTGTGCTGTCCAGCCTTTGTTATCAATTGAAACTAAACCTGAAGAATGCAACTGACAAAAGAGTTGCTCTAAAAATAATGATTGGTAACTAATTAAGAAATCTTCTAACTCAGATTTACTTTTTGAAACTGGAATATTTATTTTTGCGTTGTAAATAGCGTCAATGGGTTTTGGTTTATAAGCATTGAATTTAGTATATAAATAAGGATTTTGATTGATAAATGAATCGAGTTCATCTCGCTCGGCTTGTTGCAAATGATAAACAAATGTTGAATCACAGCATTCTGTTGCAAAGGATCGCTTATAAGAGTCGTTTACAAAGCGTGAAGAGAAAACCACAGTTCTAGGTTTGTTAGTTTGACTTTGAATATCAAAATCATTGAGTTCTAGAATTCGATGAACTCTCCATATCCCTGAACCATAGCTTCTGACCCAATCTCCGACCTTTATATTATCGCCCATACTTTCCTTGATGCCTAACGCCGTGATAAACGGAACAAAATAGCAGGCTACAATTTGGAGCAGACACTGCCTGATGTTTTGTGTTCGATTTAATTACCTTGTTAAGGTTATAAAGCACCTTTTTTGATTGAGTGTGCTTCAAGTTCTTTTGCTATTAAATCTCGATCTATATCTTTAGGTAATAAAAATGTAATATCACTATCATCTGTAAACTTAAAAAGTATGCCGTCAACAATAAAACTATACGAAGATATTAGCTCCCAAGGTATCGAAGTTATATTATCTGCTTTGATTCTAATAATACCTTTGGGGCCGGAATCAATTTTAACTGGTGACAGCCACCTGATCGTATACATGCCCCAAGCTAAAATGAAACCTCCTACAGGCGCAATCCAAATTGTTTTAACAAGATGATTGATAAAGTCATCTTTAGTCAACAGACTTACAACTGCCAAAAAAACGAAAAACAACGTCCAAATAAGGTAGCTGATTAAGATCCCTTTTGAAATAAGGCTATATCTTTCTTGATTTTGGATTGATTTAACCCAAGGTTCAGTCCACTTCATTGCCTGATTGTAACCCTAACGCCGCATAGAGGGCGGATAATGCTTGGCTAAAATTAGCGCAAAGGAGCGCAAGTCAAACTTTTTGTGCCCACCCTTAATGCGATTGTTATATTGCATTGTAAACCATTGGCTCACAAGGCTTTGGTTTATATTCACAATACCGATATTCAATGGTTACAATGTGAGCGACAGCTTGCTCTTTAGATACTTGAGTAAATAAACCATTCTTTAATACATAAAATAGCTCATTTTTATTAGCTACTACTTTAAGTTGATTCCATTGACCAGCACCAACCAAGTTTGAATTGTGATTAAAGCGATATTGTATAGTTGCATCTTCGGCTAATGTAATTGAACTGTAGGCTCCAAAATATAGCTTACTATTAATGCCGTTAACTTTTACTTGTTGGTAAGCACTCGGTTCTTGGTATGCAACAGGAGATATTAGATATACGATTGTACTTTCGGTACTAGCCAGAATAGGAAATTGATACTCAGCTGATTTGGATTTTAAAATTTCAGCAGGAATTCCAACGCAAGATATTAGTGCCGAAGCGACTAAAATAATGATTAGATTACGCATAGCTCCCCTTGCAATATAACGCTTGCCGTAAACGGCACAAAATAGCAGGCTAAAATTGGTGACGAAGAAGCACAAGCCTGCTGTTTTGTGCCCACGGTTTAACGGCCTTGTTAAGTGTATATTACATTCTGTTTTTAAATACTACGGGTGTGATCAACATAGTTATCAAAACAATAAAACCAGCGACTAACCCAATATTTTGAAGGTAACTGACACCAGAAAAGAATAATATTATTGCTATAGCGAAAATGCCTATTTGAGAGAAACCTATAGCACGCCTCTTTCTAGCATTACCTTGCCCATGAAAAAGCCAAATCAAGGTGACAGGTAGAGATACTAATAACAAAATAAGTAGTAGGTATAATGCCCCACCTCCTCCGTGTGTCACCTCAACCTCCTATACACATATCGTTTGCTTAGCAGGCTAAAATTAGCGACGAAGGAGCGCAAGCCTGCTGTTTTGCGTCCTTTGGTTTGGGCACTTGTTATGTGTTTTTATTCAGATTTTAAACCAGACAACTTAACACTTTCACCTTTTGAAATTGACTTTGCTTGGTCTAAAGTAAACTGAAACCAAAATTCAGTGCGATTCTCATCGAAATAACTAAAGCAGAACTCCAATTCATCAGCGTCAAAGCCACCAACAAACGATGGAGACTGAAACATATCGCTCGACTCTATTTCAAGCCATTGATGAGTTGAGTAGTCTTGGTTAACTATCTCAATACAAATAGATTTTAATTCATCTTCAATTGGTATATCCATCACTGACCTATTAGAGCCAAAGCCCGCATAATGAGCGGATTAAGCTTGCTAAAATTAGCGAGGAATGAGCGCCAGCCAAGCTTTAGACGTCCATTCATTGATGCGTTTTTATGTGCTTTATTTATACCTACATACTTGAGTAGCACTAATTTTATGACTTACCACTTGGGATGAATCAGTCACTGCAAAGCGCAAAAACAAACTGGTATAGCAATTAGGGTCTATCTTGCTTTTTAATCTCTCTAATTCGGCTGAATTTGAATCACCACCAAAGTTTTTTTGCATATCATTTTTCATAGCATGAGCATTTAGCCAAACTTCTAAATCAGAATAGTCAGTAGATGCTTGAAGTTGGGCGCCAATTTTTACATTCCACGCGTCTTTCGCCTCTTTGATTGCTTGAATATCAATATTTTGTTGCTCTGAGCATCCGAAAAGAATAATCAATATCAAAAGCAAAGCGACACGCAACGGAAACCTCCTAGCACATAACAATTTTATAGTGCGCTCGTCCCGTATCTTTCTGCCGATGTTACGCGCATGTATAAATAAGTCTATTAGTAACAAATAACTTAAGGCATCGCCAACCCTAATTTTTTTTATTAGTACTTAAAGATATTCAGAAAATACGCTCGTCACTCATCTTGGGGCAGAAAAAGTTACCCAAACCCCGTTCAATTACTTATCACTCTGTACTTCAAACTCCTTAAAAATACGGTTCACATTCACTTTTGCGCCTAGCTTTGCAGCGATTAAAAACAGGCCTGCTAGTTTTCTGTGTACGAACAAAGCATCTACGGGTGGTGCGTGCCAATGCTCTGAAGCGGTGCTCATTTTAAGGCCAAGTTCTTTAATGCGTTTTGGTAAGTCGCTATTTGCAAAGTCATACTCACCTTGGTATCGCAAAGGCTCGCAGGCGAGTAGAAATATATCGACAACGTTATCTATATATTCTTGAGCAAGCCCTTGTTGAAAATAGCCAATTTGCTGTGCCGCTGTTGCAACACCTGCTCTATCGTTACTATTCGCGGCAGATAATAACTGTAAGTAACCATCACTAATATGCTGAGGTAGTTCGCGGGTAGCGCCAAAATCTAAAAGTACTAAGCGTTGATTGTCGATTTGATATTGATAATTAGCAAAGTTTGGATCTGTTTGAACTAGTTTAAAGCTAAATAATTCACGTAAAAATAGGCTGAGTAACTGTTCAACCGCTTTATTACGTAGCGCTTGCTCGGTGCTTGCCAGCTCATCTAGCTCTTGCCCTTCAACAAAGCTCATGACTAAAACTTGAGAAGAACTAAGCGAATCTACCACAGCTGGAATAAGGTAATTGTCATCGCCTTTTAAACACTCGCTGTAGCGTTTTAAATAATTAGCTTCTAATTCGTAGTCAGCTTCGTTTATAAGCTGTTGTTTTGCTTCATCGATAAGAGGCTGTATTTCTACCTCTTTGGGTAATAAGCCACTGAGTTTCAGAAGGTAAGCTAAGTTATCAACATCACTAGCAATACCTTTTGCAATACCGGGGTATTGCACTTTAACTGCTAACTTTTCGCCCGATTCTTGATAAGCAATATGCACTTGCCCTATTGATGCCGCAGCAAATGGTCTGAGTTCAAAATGCGATAATTGCTCTAACCACGCATCACCCCAATGCTCACGCATTACTTTAACTAGCTGCTTTTGCGGCATAGGTGTCGCTTCTGCACGCAGTCTTGCTAAAATTGCAGATAGCTCAGGAGTGAGTAATTCACCACTATCCATGGATAACAGCTGCCCCAATTTCATTGCAGCCCCGCGAAGATTTGCAAGCTGCTCTGCAAAGCGCTGAATATTTTTTGGCTGTAACAGTAACTCTTGTCGTGATGTTTGCTTGCCCATTGCCCAAGCTTTTGTGCCTTCAAACAACATATTACCCGCGACTTTACCAGCTAAAGAACCAAGCCGAGCAGCGCGTGAAAACCGTGATGTTGGCACTGACTTTTGTTTATTACTCATATTGCTTAACACTATTAACTTAATGCTTTGAATACGTAGGTTGCTCGGGTTTAGATCCACTTTTTTTAAATAGACTTTAGGCAACAAAAAGGCCGCATGGTTTCCCGATGCGGCCTTTAAACTCAATATCATTAAGATTATTTAATAACTTCTAAGCCACCCATGTAAGGGCGCAATACTTCTGGTACAACAATCGAGCCGTCTGCTTGTTGATAGTTCTCTAAGATTGCTACCAGTGTACGACCAACTGCTAAACCTGAACCATTTAATGTATGAAGTAGCTCTGGCTTTTTCTCACCTTGACGACGGAAACGCGCTTGCATACGACGTGCTTGGAAATCAACCATGTTTGAACATGATGAGATTTCACGATAGGTGTTTTGTGCAGGTAACCATACTTCTAAATCGTAAGTTTTAGCTGCGCCGAAGCCCATATCACCCGTACATAAAATTACTTTACGGTATGGAAGTTCTAATGCTTGTAAGATTTGCTCAGCGTGACCTGTTAGCTCTTCTAGCGCTTGCATTGAATCTTCTGGTTTTACTAGTTGTACTAATTCAACTTTGTCGAATTGGTGCTGACGAATAAGACCACGTGTATCACGGCCATAGCTACCTGCTTCACTACGGAAACAAGGTGTGTGCGCTGTTAAACGAATTGGTAAGTCGCTTTCGTCGTAAATTTCGTCGCGAGCACTGTTCGTAAGTGGTACTTCAGCTGTAGGAATTAAGCTAAAACCTGGTTGTTGCTGACCGTCGTCATCCACTAAACCTAATGTGTGGAATAAGTCACCAGCAAACTTAGGTAATTGGCTAGTGCCGTATAAGCTTGCGCTATTAACTAGGTAAGGCACATACATTTCTGTATAGCCGTTTTTCTCTGTGTGCGTATCAAGCATGAACTGCGTAAGAGCACGGTGCATACGTGCAACTTGACCGCGCATAACAGTAAAACGTGCACCACTGATTTTAACGCCCATTTCAAAGTCTAGGCCGTTTACGTCTTGACCAACATCAACGTGATCTTTTACTTCAAAGTTGTATGACTTAGGCGTACCCCAGGTAGAGATTTCAACGTTTTGATCTTCGTCTTCACCTACTGGAACAGACTCATCAGGTAGGTTTGGAATAGCAAGCGCAATTTGCTTAAGCTCTTCAAGTACTGCGTCTTGCTCTGCTTTAACGCTGTCTAGTTGATCGCCAAGATTACTTACTGAATCAAGCAGCTGTTGTGTTTTTTCGTGCTCGCCTTTCGCTTTTGCTTGGCCGATAGCTTTGGAACTTGCATTACGCTCGCTTTGAAGTTCTTGCGTTTTTACTTGTAATGTTTTGCGTTTTTCTTCAAGTGCAGTTACCGCTGCAGTATCAAGTTCGTAACCGCGTGATGCTAAACGTGCAGCCGCTTGTTCGATATCTTGACGTAAAAATTTAGAATCTAACATGTTTGATTTTTAACCTTTTTGCATTACCAGCTGAAGGCCCAGCCAAGCCATAAATATACACACCACCACGTTTAAGGTGATATTGAGGGCCATTTTAAAAAAGTGACCTTGTTGCAAGAGCAACAACGAATCCATTGAGAATGTTGAAAAGGTGGTCAATGCACCTAAAAAGCCAATACCAATTAAGGTTTTAGCGGGGCTAACAGCGATTATTTCTTTTTCAATCAAGCCGTATAAAATGCCCATTAACAATGAACCAAGAATATTAACTGTCAACGTGCCAAAAGGGAATCCCCTACCGAGCAGTTTTAGCATGGTTTCGCTAAGAAAATAGCGTAAACATGCCCCTGAAGCGCCACCCATTGCAATCATCATGTAAAGTTTCAAACTATTCATAACGTTTAATATCACTTTGCTCGTTGCGCTGAGTTAAATAGTCCAGCTTTTGTTTTATTTTTTGTTCAAGCCCGCGGTCGGTAGGGAAGTAATACTGGCGATCATGAATTGCCTCAGGAAAATACTTTTCGCCTGCTGCAAACGCACCTTCTTCATTGTGTGCATAACGATATTCAGCGCCATAACCCAAATCTTTCATTAAGCTAGTTGGTGCATTGCGTAGATGCTCTGGCACCGGATGGCTCGGCTCATTTTTAGCATCTTGCATAGCTTGATTAAACGCCATATACACAGCGTTACTTTTCGGAGCACTGGCTAAATAAATGGTGGCTTGTGCAATAGCGCGCTCACCTTCACTGGGGCCAACACGTTGAAAAATATCCCACGCGTTGAGTGCCACTTCCATTGCTCGCGGATCTGCATTGCCAATATCTTCTGTAGCAATCGCTAATAAACGCCTAGCCACATAAAGCGGGTCGCCGCCACCGGCTAAAATACGGCAGTACCAATATAAAGCGCCATCAGGTGAACTACCCCGTACAGACTTATGAAACGCTGAAATCAAGTCGTAAAACTCATCGCCGCCTTTGTCGTACTTGGCTAAGTGAGTTGGTAGAACTTGGCTTAAAACATGTTGATCAACAAGGTATTTGCCCTGCTGCTCAGTTGTTAAATCAACCGCTTGTTCTAACAGGTTAAGCACTTTACGCGCATCGCCATCACTTGCTTGGCAAAGCGCTTGTTTAGCGTTTTCGGCAATTTCAATGTGTTTTTGGCTGAGCTCTACGTCTTCAAGTAAGGCGCGCTCAATTACGTTAAATAAATCGGCTTGCTCAAGTGCTTTTAATACATATACACGGGCACGAGACAATATCGCGTTATTAAGTGCAAATGATGGGTTTTCGGTGGTCGCGCCAACAAAAATAAAAGTACCATCTTCAATATGTGGTAAAAATGCATCTTGCTGAGATTTATTAAAGCGATGTACTTCGTCAACAAATAATAAGGTGCGCTGCCCTCGCCCAGCAAGGTTTGCTTTTGCTTCGCTTACGGCCTCACGAATGTCTTTTACACCTGCTGTGACTGCCGACATTTGAATAAGGCTGGCATCGGCATGGTTTGCAATAATCTGCGCTAAGGTGGTTTTACCAACGCCTGGCGGCCCCCACAAAATGAGGCTGTGGCATCGACCTGCAAGAATCGCTTGGTAAAGAGGTTTATCGGGGCTTAAAAGGTGCTGCTGACCTATGTAGTCATTGAGTGTTTCGGGTCGCATGCGCGCCGCAAGTGGGCGCACATCAGGACCAAAATTAAATCCGAGATTACTCAAGCCTTAATCACCTTGGCTTTGGTCGTCAACTTCAACACCTTCAGGAATGGTAAATTCAAAGGTTTGAGTTGCAAGTGCTTCGTTTACTTTGGCATCTTTAAAGGTAAATAAAGACTGTTGACCAGAGGTATCTAATACTGTCAGTGATGCTAGGCCTTGCTCTTGAGCGTTAAAGCTAATGTCTAACTTTTCAACTTGGCTCTCAACGCCTTTGTTTGGCGTGACGCTAAAACCTGCATCGGTTGCCACAACTTGGTATTTAGCCCACTGCTCTGGATCTTTTGAGGTCAACAATACAAACGGAGTTGAATCAATCAGGCTGTGGGTATTCATAATCGTTACTTGCTCAGCAAAGCTGTCGAAGTAATACGTTTTGTCGCCATTAGATACAAACAAGGTATCGTCTGGGCTTTGTTGCTGCCAGCGGATCATCATAGGTTGCTGAAGGGCAATATTCCCTTCACCTTGCATAATAGCTTCGCCTTGCGAATCGGTCACTTGCTGTGAAAACTCAGCTTTAAAACTTTTAATTGCAGCCAGTTGTTGTTGCAACGCTTCACTGTCGTCTGCAAAACTTTGACCGCTTAATAAACAACCCATAATTAGGGCTAGGTATTTAATTTTTTTCATTAATTTGCTCCACCATTTGGCACTAAGACTTCGCGGGCACCGTTGTGTCCTGGTGCGCTAACAATGCCTGATGTTTCCATTTGTTCAACTAAGCGTGCTGCGCGGTTATAACCTACACGAAGCTTACGCTGTACACTCGATACCGACACTTTGCCGGTTTCAATTACAAATGATACTGCTTCATCGTAAAGCGGATCTGACTCTTCATCACCGTCTTCACTGGTTTCTCCTGGTAGTAAAATTTCTTCTGTGGCATCGCCACTTAAAATTTCATCAATATAATTTGGTTTGCCACGTTTTTTCCAATCGTCTACAACCGCATGTACTTCATGGTCGTCAACAAACGCGCCATGCACACGCACTGGTACACTGGTACCCGGCGGTAAGTAAAGCATGTCACCCATACCAAGTAAGTTTTCAGCACCTTGCTGATCTAAAATGGTACGCGAGTCAATTTTACTTGACACTTGGAACGCCATACGGGTTGGAATATTCGCTTTAATCAAACCGGTAATTACGTCAACCGATGGGCGCTGTGTTGCTAGCACTAAGTGAATGCCTGCAGCACGGGCTTTTTGCGCGATACGTGCAATCAGCTCTTCCACTTTTTTACCCACGATCATCATCATGTCGGCAAATTCGTCAATAACCACCACAATACTTGGTAGTTTATCTAGCTCTTCAGGGCCATCGGCCATGCCGTCGGTGTCTTTAAACAGTGGATCTAGAATCGGTTGGCCCGCTTCTTTGGCATCCAACACTTTTTGGTTGTAACCTTTTAAGTTACGTACCCCAAGTGCCGACATCAGCTTATAACGACGTTCCATTTCGCCTACACACCAACGCAATGCATTGGCTGCTTCTTTCATGTCGGTAACAACTTCACATAATAAGTGTGGGATGCCTTCGTACACAGAAAGTTCAAGCATTTTCGGGTCGATCATGATCATACGAACATCATCAGGGCCCGATTTGTACAGTAAGCTTAATATCATTACATTAACGCCCACTGACTTACCTGAACCTGTGGTACCCGCAACAAGTAAATGTGGCATTTTGCCAAGGTCAGCGCATACCGGCTCGCCAGCAATGTCTTTACCTAACACCATAGTCAGTGGTGATGGATTTGATTCGAACTTAGGCGCATTAATAACTTCGCTTAAACGCACTATTTCACGGTGTTTGTTTGGTAGTTCTAAACCTACATAGGTTTTACCCGGAATAACTTCTACCACACGTACGCTTACAGCAGACAGTGAACGTGCTAAATCTTTCGCTAGGCCAGTGATTTTAGCTACTTTAATACCCGGCGCTAAATCAAGCTCAAAACGCGTTACAACCGGACCTGGGTAAACACCCACAACCGCAGCTTGAATGTTAAAATCAAGTAATTTGGTTTCAACTAGACGCGAAATACCATCAAGCTCTTCTTGAGATAATGGGTTTTTCGCTTTATCTGGGCGGTCTAATAAATCAAGTGATGGTAACGGGTTTGTAGGCGGCTGCTCTTCAAGCAAAGCTTCAAACTTTTCTTTTGCCGTTGGCGGCGGCTCGTATGCAGGCTTTGGCTTAGGCATAGGGCGCGCAGGCGAAACAACCGTTGTGACAGGTTTTTCTGGCTCAACAACTGGGCTCTGATCAAGCGCATTCAGTGCCGATACGGTATCGAATGATTCATCATCAAGGGCACTAAAACCAATTTCTTGGTCAAGAATATCGTCTAGTTCATCAAAGCCTTTAAAGTCATCATCGGCTTTTTCAGCAGGCTTTTGCTTAGGCTTAACAGGCTTTGGTTCTTCTTCATCCGCATCATTAAAGCTAATTGCTGGCTCGTTTTCTGGCTCTACAAAGTTAGCGTCTGGCTCTGTAGTGGCGATATCTTTAACAGCTTCTTTTTCACGATGTAGCCAAGCAGAAAATTGCTCACGTAAAAAGTAGAATGCTTTCATCACCCACTTGCCGACAAAATCGACAAATTGCACCCACGAAATACCGGTTAATAGGGTTAAACCAGCAAAGAAAAAACACAGTAGTAAAATGGAGGTGCCGGTAAAATTAAAGGTAGGCATCATTGCTGTCGCAATAACATCTCCCACTACCCCACCAGATGAGAAGTTATAAATATCATCAAAATTTATGCTGCTGATGGCAGTTGCTGAAGTAATAAACAGCGCAAAACCAATAACACGTAAGGCAAGCGTGGTGTAATCAAGCTGGAAAATACGGTGTGGCTGTTTAAACAATAAATAACCGAACAATTGAATAGCAACAGGCACTAAATAAGCAAGCCAGCCAAAAGTGAGTAATAGGATATCTGCAACCCAAGCTCCCGCTGTGCCGGTAATATTCTTAACATTAACAAATTCACCGGTTTGCGACCATGAAGGGTCCGCAGGATCAAAACTGATTAATGCACATAAAATAAATACTGCAGCAAAGGTGCTGATGATTAGCCCCGTTTCTAACAGTCTTTGAACACCATTTAGGCGCATAGCTCCCTATTCCTTATTATTCTTTACTGATCGATTAGCAGTGAAATACCTTAGCAGGAAATGCCGTTTGATGCACTTTATCTTAGCCTTGATGGACTGATAATGAACAAGTTTTTGTTACTCAATATGTATTTTAACAGTTTAGGCAATATATGGGCGAATAATGACCCCTTCTTCACCTTTTACTTCTTCCATTACCACATAAGTTCGGCTTTCACTGACATTTGGTAGTTTTAGTAGAATATCACCCAGTACATTGCGATATTCCGACATATCATTTACACGTGTTTTTAATAGAAAGTCGAAATTACCCGATACTAGATGGCACTCGATTATTTCGTCGTGCTTTTTAACTGCAGCATTAAACTCTTCGAAAACATCTGGTGAGGTTTTAGTGATGGTTACTTCTACATAAACCGACAAACCTTGGCCAAGTTTAGCAGGATCCACTACTGCTTTATATCCGAGTATATAACCCTCTCTTTCGAGCTTTTTTACCCGCTCCAAACAAGGGGTGGCACTTAGCCCTACACGCCTTGCCAGCTCTACGTTAGAGATCCGACCATCGAGCTGTAATTCCATTAAAATTTTACGGTCTATTCTGTCGAGTAATTGATGCATAAGCCAAATCAGAGTTTTGCACTGTTTAAAAT
>NZ_JAKEVM010000118.1 GCF_022398475.1 Pseudoalteromonas shioyasakiensis
CCATTACATAACGGTAATCGGGAAATAAACTAATAAAGCAAATTGATATAGCAAGCGTAACGCTAACTAAGTAATAAAAAATTAGCTTTGAATCTACACCAGCCTTTCTAAACAAACCGTGCGGTAATTTATCTAAATTGTTTTGTAAAGAAAATATTAAAAATGTAAATGCGGTTGATGTGGCACCTATTAGTGAACCGCCAATACCTAATAGGATTGATTTAAATTGTAAAAAGGTCTCTCGATCAAAAAAAATTGAGAAAAACTGATCCTGATTTTTGAGTAGGGTCAATATTCCAATGCTGAAACATAAAAAGCTGATAGAAGTATTTAAAATCAGAGGATAGTTTTTTGAAGCTTTTAACTCAGCCACTCTGTTTTTAAATGAATAGTAAGCTTGCCAAAGTTTAGCCATATTACTTCCAAACACACATCTTCCTTTGAACTTTCAGATTTACTCTTAGTAATCATGCTTAACTATTTGTAAAAACACAACTAATTGTATAAGACGCTTTGCTTATTTCTATCCCTTAATTAAATAATTTCAATTTCTTCAATCACATAAATAAAGGAGCTGAAAATTAATTGTTTTCCAGCTCCAAGTTCATTCAGTAGCCCGCTATTTAGCGCTCTTTTTTTGTTGCCATTTTAGTGAGTTGTTGGTGTCACGGCTATTACAAATGGTGTCGTTTGAACTCTCAATACCACCGAGTTTGGCAAGTCGGTCGTACAGCACAACATTGCAGGTTGCGGCTAGGTTCATACAGCCTATGGTTGGCACATACACTACTTCATCACACCATTTCAGCACGTCTTTACTGACCGAGCCATCTTCAGGGCCAAATACATAAAATGCGTTTTCAGGGTGCTTAAATTCAGGCAGCGGCGTTGCACCTTCAACAAGCTCAATCACCACCGTTGTGGCACCCTCAGGCTTTGCTTGCTCTAGGCTTTCAATTTGCGTGAGCGGAATATGCTCAAGTACATTTTTGGTATCGGTGTGATACTTATTAGCGCGTAAATAGCGGCTACCAGTAAAAAACACCTGCTTAGCATTGTAACAACCCGCGGCACGTAATACCCCACCCACATTCGTTGGGCTTTTTGGGTTTAACAAGCCAATGCTTGCTTTAAGTGTGCTCATTAATCAATGTCTCTGGTTGGCCATTCGGCCACGTACAGATCAAAGTCATCAAGGTCTACATCACAGTCTTTCACTGTTTTGTCACGCACAGAAATACCTAACTCATGCATCATATCTTTACTGCCACCGTTCAGTAGCGGGTGCCAAGACGCAAGGCCACGGCCTTCGTAAAGGCGGCGGTAGCTACAGCTTTGCGGCATAAAAAAGATATCTTTGAGGTTTTCTTTAGTGAGCTTTACACATGAAGGCACCAAGGTTTGGCGGTTCGCATATTCGCTGCACCCACAGGTGTCGTTGTCTAGGTATTGGCAAACAATATTAGTGAAGATCAGTTCTTCACCCTCGCGAAGTTGATCCGTTGCGGTAAATTCATCTTCGTCTTCACTGTCGATAAATGTGTTTAAACAACATTTACCACAGCCGTCACAAATGGCTTCCCATTCGGGTTGTGACATTTGCTCAAGCGAGCGCTTAAGCCAAAATTGATCTTCTAACATGGTATTACTCAAAGCCCCTAAACAGCGCGCATTCTAGCGTAAAGCCAGCATGCGCGCAAAGGTGCTATTTTTGCTCGTTAACCCAACGCTTAATTTTCTCTTCAAGAATTGGCATAGGTAATGCGCCATCAATCAGAACTTGCGTATGGAAGGCTTTAATGTCGAACTTATCGCCTAGCTCTTTGCTCGCGAAGTCACGTAGTTCTTGAATTTTGAACTGACCTAACTTGTACGACAGCGCTTGGCCCGGCCATGCAATGTAACGCTCAACTTCGGCGATAATATCACTTTCGGCCATTGATGAGTTAGCCAACATGTAATCAATACCTTGTTGACGTGTCCAGCCTTTTGCGTGGAAACCAGTATCAAGCACTAAGCGCATTGCACGTAATTGTTCATCTGATAAACGGCCGTACCACATGTAAGGGTCGGTAAATAAGCCAAGCTCTTTGCCTAAGCTTTCTGCATACAATGCCCAACCTTCTGCAAATACCGTGTAGCCACCGAATTTACGGAACAGCGGTAATCCTTCAATTTCTTGTTGCAAAGCAATTTGAAAGTGGTGACCCGGCGCGGCTTCGTGAATAGACAAGGTTTCAAGCAAAAACTTAGGCTGTGCTTTTAGGTTAAAGGTATTGATATAGAAAATACCCGGGCGCGAACCATCTGGTGCTGGCGACTGGTAAGATGCACCCGCAGCTGATTCAGCGCGGAAGTCTTCAACTGCTTTTACAACGTATGGCGCTTTTGGCGCAATATCGAACATTTGCGGCAGCTTAGCATCAATCTTTTCTTTTACCGCTTCGTACGCAGCAATTAGCTCTTCTGGCGTATCGTAGTAAAACTCATCTGAGGTTCTCAGGTGTTCAAAAAACGCTTTTAAATCGCCTTCAAAACCGACTGTCTTTTTGACTTTTTTCATCTCAGATAAGATGCGCGATACTTCGCTTAAACCAATGTCATGGATTTCATCGGCGTTTAGGCTCAGCGTAGTATGCTGTTTAATTTGATACTCATACCATGCTTTACCATTTGGCAGGTCGCTGTAACCAATGCTTTCACGGGCATTTGGAATGTATTCATTCGCTAAAAAGTCAGCCATTTTTTGATACGCAGGCACTAAACGCTCGCTGATCATCGCCGTGTACGCGCTTGTTAGCTGTGCTTTTTGCTCGTCGCTGAAAGACTCAGGTAACTGAGCAATTGGCCCCCAGAATAATGACTCTTCTGGTTTTTCTACAATATGAGTTTGAAATTGCGGTAATAATTTTTCAGCAAGCGGCTTAGGAAGAACCACTTTGTCTCTCATGCCTTGGCGCATTGATTGCTCAACACTGTCTAACCACGCGATGAAACCATCAGCACGTTTTTCAAATGCTTGATAATCTTCAACCGTGTTAAAAGGCTGTGCACTTTGCCCAGAACCTAACGCAGCAAAGGTATTGTGCGCCCCGCCCATTTGGTTAATTGGCATTAAGTAACTTGGAAACTGAGCGCCTTCAATCGCAAGGTCTAAATCGCGGGCTAGAATTTCGTAGCTCAATAATGATTGACCTGTTAATTGCGCCTTGTCGATATTTGCTAGTTTGTTTTTGTATTCTTTAACAAAGTTAAGCTGCTCATCGCGGTTTGCTTTACTAATAGGTGCAATAAATTGGTCGTTATATTCGCTACGGCCAATGTAAGTACCACCAATTGGATTAAACTTTAAGCCTGCTTCAAAGTAGTCTGCTAGTAATGTATCAAGTTGCTCTGTGGCTGACGTTGCGCTTGGTGCTTGTTTGCTTACTTCTTGAGTTGGTTTTTCGTTGCTTGGCGTTGATTCATTACAACCAAGTAATGCAAACATCACCGCTGAACTAAGTAGTGCTAGTTTTACGTTTTTCATTCTTTCCCTGCCCTTATATTAAGTACGCGTAAATTATGAGGGTTTAGTTCCCTATTTAGCAAGTATCGCTGCAACTTATCGCAGTTTATTTACACTTTGTAAGCTGATTGCTAGAGTGGCGGCTCGACTTACCAATTTTGAATAAAAATGAAAAAGACAGTTCTTGCTATTAGCCTAGGCCTAGCCTGCCTAACCTCTTTAAATACCTACGCAACTACCTACTTATCGGCAAAAGCCATGGTAGATGTAAATTCAGGTAAACTGATTAAATCACCACTTATTAGTATAGATAACGGTCAAATTACAGCTGTACAAAGTAATAAACAGCCTAGCTTAAAAGATGGCGATAAGCACATTCAATTACTAGAACTGACTCTGGTGCCAGGTTTAATGGATATGCATGTGCATTTAACGAGCGACCCTACCGTGCCGCGCAGTGAGCGAATTGGTCAATCGATTCCGCGCAAAGCAATTAAAGCGGCGCATTTTGCCGAAAAAACACTGTATGCGGGTTTTACAACGCTGCGTAACTTAGGCGCAGAAGGCTACAGCGTGATTGCAGTACGAGATGGCATTAACGCAGGCGACATTGTTGGCCCACGTATTTGGGCGGCTGGCCCGTCTTTAGGTGTTACTGGCGGTCACTGCGATAACAACCGTTTACCACCAGAAATGAAATACACCGCCGAAGGCGTTGCTGATGGCCCATGGGCTGTGCGCGCTAAAGTACGTGAAAACATTAAGTACGGTGCTAATGCCATTAAGTTTTGTGCAACAGGCGGGGTATTCTCAAAAGGCACAAAAGTCGGTATTCAACAATATAGCCAAGACGAAATGAACGCCATTGTTGACGAAGCTCATTTACGTGGCCTCACCGTTGCAGCCCATGCGCACGGTACCAGTGGTATTAAAGCAGCCATTGTTGCTGGTGTAGACAGTGTTGAGCACGTTAGTTTTGTCGATGACGAAGCCATTAAACTTGCAAAAAAACACGGCACTTGGTTCTCAATGGATATTTACAACACTGAGTACACTCTTGCCTTTGGCGAACAAAACGGGGTTGCAGAAGAAAACCTCAATAAAGAGCGCCAAGTGTCTAAAAAGCAACGCGATAGCTTTAGCCGTGCAGTAAAAGCAGGCGTAAACATGGTATTTGGTACCGATGCAGCGATTTACCCTCATGGCGATAACGCGAAGCAGTTTTCGCGTATGGTTGAGTTTGGTATGACACCGCTGCAAGCATTGCAGTCTGCCACCATCAATAGTGCCAAACTACTTAAAGCTGATGATCAACTTGGCCAAATCAAAAGCGGTTTCTTAGCCGATATTATTGCCGTTAAAGGCAACCCGCTTGAAAACATTGCAGTACTAGAAGATGTACAATTTGTTATGAAAGACGGTAAAGTTTTTAAATAAGCTATTATGCTGGCTTTGCATGAGTGAAGTCAGCAACCCTTCTTTGTATTTATATTGTAAACAAAATTACCAATCATAAATCAGTTGTTAGCAACTTGTATCTAAACAAAGAAATTACCCAAAATAGATAAATAAAACTTGAAATGAAAATAGCTCGCATTATCATTGCCGAAAAATCTCGACAAATTACCTATAATGACGACACATAAATACTCAATTTTAGCCCTAGCCTGCTTAAGCGCATTCAATGCAACCGCCAACGATTTAGATTCAGTTGAACGTATTACCGTTTACGACAAACAAAACCGTGTAGTACTTGAATCTGGCCTTGCCACTAAATCAAATATGACCCTAATGGAAACGCCAGCCCCGGTTGTAGTTGTTGATCAAGAGCTTATCAACTCGCAAGGCGCAACAAACTTACAAGACTTAGTACGCAACATCAGTGGTGTAACCCAAGCCGGTAATAACTACGGTATTGGCGATAACTTAGTGATCCGCGGTTTAGGTGCAAACTATACTTACGATGGCATGTACGGCGGTGCAGGCCTAGCTAACACCTTTAACCCAACACGCTCAATGACCAACGTTGAATCTGTAGAAGTACTTAAAGGCCCTGCAACGGGCTTATATGGTATGGGTAGCGCAGGTGGTGTTATCAACCTAATTGAAAAGAAACCACAATTTACTGAAAAACACACCGTTAATGCCGAGCTTGGTCAATGGGATAGCTACTCATTAGGCTTTGATAGCACAGCGGCATTAACCGACAACCTTGCTTATCGCGTTAACGCAAAAACCGCTCGCAGCGATGGTTACCGCGACTTAAAAGACGACCGTGATGAAATTTATGGCGCCTTAAAATACGTATTAAGCGACAAACAAGACATCATGATTTCTGCCGCTTATATCAAAGATGCCATTGCCGTTGATTCAATTGGCCACCCTATTCGTATTTTTAACAGCGACTCAGTGAATGGTAAAACCGCAGGTGAAGTAACCGCTGCCGATTTAATTAACGATGCAACGGCAAAAGGCCTGCAACTAACCGATCAGCAACGCCAGCAATTAGCAGATTCACTGGCAGCAAATGACGGCTTAACACCGTACACCTTTGGTCATAACGGTATTATCTCGCCAATGGCGAATGATAACGAAGGCGAAGAACTACGCTTTAAATTAACCCATAACTACTTTATTACTGATAATTTATTTTTAAATCAGCAACTACAATACCGTAATTACGAATCAAGCTTTGCCCGCCAAACGGGTGCTTATAACTATGTTTATTGGAACCGCAGAGGCGTGATCAATGCTGATCCGCGCGCTCCTTTAGTGGTTGATGACGTACTTTACCCATTTGCAGCGCGTCGCCAAGAGTACCGCCAAGTAGAAGCAGACGAAAAATCATGGCAATACTTTGCTGACTTGCGTTATGACTTTAGCTTTGCCGGAATTGATAACGAACTACTAGTAAACGCCAACTACGAAGACCGCGATATTCGTTTTAAACAATACTCAATTTACGATGCCGACAAGGTCATTAAAAACAAAGATGGAGAGGTTATTTACCAAGGTCAATTACCTTACATTTTTGATATTCGTAACCCGAACTGGGGCGAAGGTAGCTTTTTTGATTATGACCCGCTAAAAACCAGCGATTACAACAAAAAAGTTCAAGCTTGGGGTGTAGGTATTCAACATGTTGCCTATATTCACGACACATTCACAACCCGTGTAGGCGTTGCCTTTAACCGTATTAAACAAAGCTACGAACACTTTGGTGTTGATGCGCGCTACCGTGCTAGTGCCGCCGAGCCAACACCTGAAGCAGATACATCAGACAGCGGTATGACCTACAACCTAGGTGCAACTTACAAACTTAGCGATGATATTTCGTTCTTTGTAAACCACTCTAAAGGTCGAACTGCCTACAGCGTACTTGGTAGCGTGTCGGGTAACGAAGCAGACCGCGATGACGCCGAGTCAGTCAGTAACGACATTGGTATGCGTGTAAAAGCGTTTGACGATCAACTACTAGCATCACTTGTGGTATTTGATAGTGCTCGTACAAACCTTGAGTATGCCAACCCAGATTACGAAGCCGGTGTATCTGATGCCTCAGTACCAAAAAGCTTTTACGATGGTGAAGAGCAAACCAAAGGTGTTGAACTTGATTTAAATGCCGATTTAAACGAGCAGTGGAAACTTAACGTAAACACGGTTTATCAAGACGCCCGCGATAAGAAAAACCCTAACTCATCATCTTTCGATACTCGCCAAAAAGGTGTGCCTTATGTAACAGCAAGCAGCTGGTTAAGCTATGACGCTAAATGGTTTGATTTAGCCGAGCCACTGACAATTAGCGCAGGCGTGCAATATGTTGATGACCGCAGCACAAACTCAACCTCGTTTGGTATTCCAGATGGCTACGTACCTAGCTACACGGTTTACGACGCCGCCATTCAATACCAAACAGATGATTGGAAACTACAGTTAAACCTAAATAACTTGTTTAACAAAACCTATTACTCAAAAGCAATGTTCTTAGGCGGAATGCCAGGAGAAGAGCGTAATGCTAAATTAACCTTTAGCTACACACTTTAATTGTGAATTGATAGCAAAAAGCGCGGCTTAGGTAAGCTGCGCTTTTTTGTTTGGATTTTTGATATTAAACATAAGATGATAGATTTTAAATGACAGATGATTTTCGGGATTTTGTGAATTGTAAGACAATTTTTCTAGTTGCAACGCTAGTTTCATTTAAAGGAATCACAATGGAAAACACATACTTCACATGGGCGGAGTTCTCCAAAAATCATAACGATGAAATTAATAGTGCAGATTCTGTTTATTTCAGCATGGAGTCGAATGGCTTAACAACGTATTCAATGCTCGCTTTCGATTTTCATTTTCTTTCTGATAGTAAAGCCAAATTAAATAATTTGGCTGAACTTCTGAAAAATAGTTACGGATATAAAGTTTTAGAGCCAGTTAATACCGAAAATGGTGTATGGCATTTATCAGGAAAAACGAGTCCCTTTCCTGTAACTGCAGATAACTTGGTGTATTGGACATTAGATATGTACAAAAGAGGATACGAGTTTGATGCAAAATTTGATGGGTTTGGAGCGCCATTCGATAAAAACAATCAATTTTTTCCGCCATTTGAGGCAACAACAGCAGACGAATTTTTTAACAAAGGTTTTGATTACTATAATCAAGGCAATCTTTCTGCTGCCATTGCGCAATGGACAAATACACTTAAAGTGAATAGCAAAGACGTAGACGCTCTTTATTCGAGAGCGATAGCAAAGAATGAATTATATGCTTCTAATGCTGCAATGATTGATTATGATAAAGCGATAGAGATTGCACCAAACTTTTCTAGCGCATTATTAAATAGAGGAGCGTTAAAAGATGACAACGGCGATCATCTGGGGGCAATTGCTGATTATGGTTCTGTAATTGAAATTATCCCGAAGGATGAAATTACATTGCAGCGCGCTTACGCTAATATGGCAAACTCTTTCAAAGCTTTAGGCGATTTAAAAGCCGCTTGTCAGAATTGGAAAAAAGCAAAAGAGCTTGGTGCAGATTACGTTAATGCACTACTAGCGGAATACTGCAAGAGTTAGATAGGCTATTACAGTCTGTACTGTAACTTCGATGAGAGTTGATAGGATAACAGCCAAACTTTAGCTATACATGTTATGAAATACCAAAAGGTCTGCCATTGAAATACTACAATTCGACAATTATAAAGACTGCAGCAAAAGCATCGTTCTTTTATATCTCTTGGCTAGTTGCATTAATCGGTATTCCAATAGTGTTTTTTAGGGATGGACTTGATCTCATTGAAAAAGCCTTATTATTCACAGGGTTTCTGTTATTTTTCTGGTTGATGTATTTGCTTTTATGTATTTCATTTCATCGATTTAGTATGCGAAATGAACAAAGTCGTATCAGCTATTTAGCTAAAGAGGATATTGAAAAGGGTAAAGAACTAGGTACATATTTGGATGGTTGGTAAGCATTCAAGTTTTATAAATTTGAGTATGTATAGTCTCATTTATAAATTAACCCGACAGGTTAGATAGTTTCTAACTGGTGTAGCATTTATATGCTTGAAACGAGTATCGTCGAATTTAAAAAGAAATTCCTTTTCAATTTCAAGATTAGCACCCGCTTTAGCCTATTGTGATTGTTTAAAACAAAGAATGAGTAATATGAGCTTTTATTGGATTATTAATTTTCGTCATTCAACTCAAAATCCAATCTGACTTGCATTTCCTTTTGAGCAACTGGAACACCATTTACAACTTTAGGTTTGAATTTCCATTTCTCCAAGGCAATAACAGCTTCTTTATCAAAAACGATAGACGGATTTGACTCAAGAACTTTGATATTAATTGGGTTTCCATTGCTATCAATATCGAACGAAAGCAAAACCCAGCCTTTTGGAACAGGTTCCACATCAGAAGAAGCACACCCCGATAAAGCATAGATAAGACAAATCAATATTAACTTTTTAATTTTGAACATCCTTTTGACAGTTAACGACCCATTTAGGTTGTAAGTAATACAACGGGATCTTACGCTCTAATAATTAAGCACATAATCAACGTTTGATAAATTGCTTATTAATCCCACCAAACTGCTACTGGTCGGGTTTCAGCGGGTATTTCATAAGCCTCGTAATCTTGATTAACAAAGCCCTCCCAAATTTCGTCGGGTTTTAAGTGTTCAGGGAAACATGAACCTATCTCAGATTCAGAAGCAGAGGTCATTATGTACACTGTATCCGAAAATGGCCAATCTGGATCATCAAAAGCAGACACTTGGATTCTAATATCCTTTACATCAGGTCGGTGGATAATAGCCTTTAATACTTTGAAAAATTCATTGGGATGCGGAATATCAATTAAATTGCATCCTATGCTTCCTACTACATCGTTTCCCTCGAAAAACTCATCAATTGAAAGTAATGGTCTTGGTGTCTCTGGGTCATCTGGATGACCGTTGCGACATACTCTTTCAGTGATTCTTTCTAGTGCTTCCATGGATAACTCTCTCCTAATTAATAAATTTATAGTTCGCTGACACTGTTGAACACAATGAAAACAGCCAACTGTTAATTTACCCACTTACTGTCTTGTTATATACCCTTTACTTACCTGTTCTTATTTGAGGGAGTTGTGTTTGCAATATAACAAATGCAGGAATCAATGGTAAAAAAGCCAACCAAGATAATGGATTAACAACCCAAAACCAGATGAACCAAGCTTCTGCGATAATTAAAAGAAGTAATTTATTAACGCGCTTGAAAAGCATGCAGTCACCGATAGCTAATAAAGGTAAACCAAAACATAACGAGCCAAATAAGACTATAAATGGGTGCGGAGCCTCAGTTTGAATGTTTTTTATCACAGAAAAGTAAAATTCGCTCCCATAGCTAGACAACAATGGGCTCATTAGTAAAAACACCCAAACTGTGCTCCAGCTAGCATTACGCTGATGCTTAGAATGGATTTTATTTTTTTCTTGAAGCTTGCTCAATGAATCCATTTAATTCCGGCTCTCTCTAGGTAGATAACGAAAAACTATGTGTTGTTGTGCTTGGTTAAAATTAGTCACGAGAGCGCATGCCAAGGTTTTGCGTCCCAACGAGCGGTAGCGAGTACAATAACCTGTTTGTTATAAGGCACTACTAACTACCAGACAAATCACAATAAAGAGGATTACCACGAAAGCTAGCTTTAGATCTGACTTCGCTTTTTTAATATACGGGTCTAGTTCTGGTCGATAAATGCTATAATTATCTGGTTTTCCGAAAATCAAACCCCAAAACTGGTCAAAGTATTTCAATTGGTTCTCGATTTGCTTAACAAGTTCCTCTTCTCCAAGAGCTTTATTAAACAACTGACCTAAACTTATACTAGCCCTTATCCAAAGTCCAAATCCAATGCTAAAAAATAGAAAGAAAAGAATAATTTCCAAATCATTGTTCCTTATAGCACCCTAGTAAGGAGCTGAAAATTCTTGGCTAAAAATCAGCGACGAAGGAGCACAAGCCAAGCTTTAGACGTCCACTCATTGATGCGCTTGCTATGTACTCTCAACTAACCAGTTACAACTCTATGTTTTTGTTTCACTGGTTCGGTTGGTGACCACCCCATTTCTTTAGCAACCAACTTGGCAAGTAACCTGATTTCATCCCAATTTGGATCTTCAAATAGAGCACTATTTTCAAGGTACATTGCTGAGAATTGCTTACCTGAATGTTGAATAATGAAAACTTCTAACGCTTCAATAGATGCAGCTTGTTTGGGTGTTAAGTCGCTAATTTTCAAGTTGCCTAAGCATTCACCAAACTCAAGAACCAACTCATCACCAATAGCCGCGAAACTTGGATATAGTGCCTTTTGGGCTTTTGCTGATGCAGCAAGTGCCATAATCGAATTTTTTAGGTTATCCATATTTCTACCGAAGCACATAAGGCCTTAATAAACAGCTTAAAAAGTTGACTATAATTTATGATGAACGAACAAAGCCAGCTGTTTTTAGTCCGTGCTTACAACTTTTTATATAACCTTTAATACTTTGCTTTTCATTACTACTTTTATTTGACAGTTTAAAGTCATTTACTGAAGCACTGAAAATTAGCTGAGCCTGTAAAACACCGTTTTCGATTAAGTAATTAGATACGACAGTTGTTCTATCAGCAGCTAAAGAGATTGAACTTACTCCATTGGATTCAGTTTCACTGGCAACTCCCTTTATATGCAAAACTACTGAAGGAAATTTCTTTAAGAACTTTACATGCTCATCCAGTTTCAATTGGTTTGATGCATTTAGGTCTGAATACCCAACCTCAAACTCTATAACTCTCATTTCTTCAGGCTCAATCGAGAGCTTTCCAGAAACAGATTCCGCACTTAGCCGAGTCGAAACAAATAATAGAGTGAATATAAATAAAATCTTAAATTTCACATCAACTCCTTGGGCTTACATAACATGTTTATAGCGAGCGATTGGGTCATTTCCTGACTATGCAGTAATAAACTTTGACGAAATAGAAATACAATTGTGAACGGCCGAAGTTCGCTCTTTTGAGAAATTCGCCTAAACACGTATTAAGGCAATAACGAGTTACTGTACCCTGCTTTTTAGCATATGAAAACTGTCAGATTCAATTGAGTCACTCAACCAAACCTGACAGCATTAACTGACTCAGCTTAAAGCGTCATTACGATTCGGCCTGTGATATCGCCTTTTAGCATGTCGTCAAAAATATCGTTGATATCTTCTAAGCGTTTTTCTTCAATAATGGCTTTAACCTTACCTTTGGCTGCAAAGTCGAGGCATTCTTGTAAGTCTTTACGCGTTCCAACGATAGAGCCTACAACAGACACACCATTTAATACGGTATCAAAAATTGGCAGTGGCATATCTTCGGGTGGTAAACCTACAAGCACACATTTACCGCCACGGCGTACGCTTTTATAAGCTTGCTCAAAACCGGGTTTTGAAACGGCAGTACACACAACACCATGTGCGCCGCCCACTTGTTCAAAAATGGTTTCTGAAGGCACTTGCTTCATAAAATCTATGGTGATGTCTGCGCCAAGCTCTTTGGCTAGTGCCAACTTGCTCTCACCGGTATCAACGGCAATTACATTAAAACCCATTGCTTTTGCGTATTGCACTGCTAAGTGGCCAAGGCCGCCAACACCGACAATTGCAACCCAGTCGCCCGCTTTTGCATCAGTCACTTTAAGCGCTTTATAGGTTGTAACCCCCGCACAAAACAAAGGTGCGGCTTCTGCAAAGCCTAATCCTTCAGGAATTTTAACCACGTAATCGCCATGAGCTACACAGTACTCGGCGTAACCACCATCAACTGAATACCCAGTGTTGTGCTGCTCAAGGCATAAGGTTTCTTTACCTTCTAAACAAAACTCACAGTGACCACATGCGCTATATAACCAAGGAACACCGACACGGTCGCCTACTGATAAGTGTTTAATGTTTGCGCCTACTTTTTCGATAGTACCTACCCCTTCATGGCCCGGTACTAATGGCATTTTTGGTTTAACTGGCCAATCTCCATGACAAGCATGTAAATCTGTGTGGCACACTCCACACGCGGCAATTTTAACTAGCACATCGTTAATTCCCACCTCTGGGCATGGGATATCTTCGATAGTTAATTTACCTTTGTACTCTTTATTTACTGCAGCTTTCATAACCTTCCTCCATGGTATTAATTGCGATTCAGCCTATACGATAAACTCATTAACTGTCACTATTATTGATCCACATCAAATAGCTAACCACTGCGG
>NZ_JAKEVM010000119.1 GCF_022398475.1 Pseudoalteromonas shioyasakiensis
CCTCCGAAGAGGACAACCCTGATATCTTTTAATAGATATCAACTCTCCAATAATGCTAAATGCTTCAGAGTCTGTCAACTTGATGTTCGGCTTTCATCGGAAAAATTTGGTGACTCGTCGTTGAGATGAAAATAACCAAAACAATGAATTAACAAAAATATAACAGAGGTATTCATGTGGTACTTCTATAGCCCTTTACTGGCGAACATTGCATTCATATTAGGTTCAACCTTAAACATAAATGTAACATTTTATGAAATCTGAAAGTGCTGAAGAAAAATGAAAAAAAAATTCACTTTGTTCATCTAAAAAATCTGTTTTGAAGAATTTTTATGCACTCAATACATCTAACCGCTCAATAAGCAGCCAAATCAGACACTAAACACAAGAATGAGAGAGTTGAAATCTCTCACCGCTACGGGTGAGAGAGTTAAAATACGGCGCGGTCTTTAACTAGCTTAGCGAGTGAGATAATTGAATCAACTTCAAGTTTTTCAAATATTTTCGCTTTGTATGTACTTACCGTTTTATTACTGATGAAAAGTTTTTCACCAATATCTTTGTTTGATAAGCCTTGTAGTAGATAATTCATCACTGCGAGTTCACGTTCAGTGAGTAACTCGTCTATGTCTTTTTCAGACGCTATTAGGTGCTCTTGTGGAAAGAAAGTATAGCCACGCAAAATCATTTCAACTGCGGAGGAGATATCTTCAAGGCTTTCGGCCTTGTTAACAAATCCTTGAGCGCCTAGCTTTGCTGCAGTGCGAATAATGTGTTTGTCTTGCTTAGCAGATAAAAACAATACTTTGCCAGTAAACCCACTACTGACTGCGCGCTTATATAAACTAAAGCCATCTGAGTCTTCTAACTCAATGTCTAAAATTGCCAGCGCTACATTATTACTTTTTAAAAACTGCAATGCTTCCTTTTGACTTCCAACAGCTTGTACTTCGTTAACTAGTGTAGACTTAGCGAGTACCATTTTAATTGCTGTTGCCACCATCGGGTGGTCGTCTACCAAAAGTATATTGTTTCCTATGCTCATCGATTAGCAAACCTTCATTATATTTCATCAAACAAGTATAAGTTACTCAGCATTTATTCCACATGTGGATAATTTAAGTTTAGCGGGTTATTTCTAGATTGGTGAAAAATAACTATAAACTTTTTTAGCTGCTCACTTTCGAGTTCGATTAAAACTACAAACTAAACATAACGGGTGATGTCATGTTAAATAAATCCTATCGGTACAGCATATAATACTTTAGTTATGGAGAGTAGCTTTTAGGACATAGAATGCGAAGTTCTAGCTTATTGGCTGATTAATTTAGTCTTAAACAATGCCTTTGGAGGAATATAATTTCGGTACAGTTTATGACTATTTATTGAGAGTTAAAACTCGGGGTTTGGCAGGAGATAAAAATGAATTTTTGGTGAAACAGAAACTGTTTCACCAAAATGCTTAGGTTCGCATAATTAATTATGCTACTTCTACGTTCTCAGCTTCAGGGCCTTTTTGACCTTGTTTGATGCCGAAAGATACTTGCTGACCTTCGCTTAGAGTGCGGAAGCCTGTACCTGTGATAGCGCTGAAGTGTACGAATACATCAGGGCCATTTTCTTGTTCAATAAAACCGAAGCCTTTAGCTTCGTTGAAGAACTTAACTTTACCAGTAACCGTGTTTGACATACCAAATTTTCCTGTAAGTCAATTATTAAAATTCAGCCATAATGGCTCTATCCTCCCTGAGTGAATGCCCAAAAAACTTGGGGTAAAGTACAGGAAGAACCAATAACCAAACCGGTAACCGTACAGCCGCACATTATCCGTAAATTCAATACGCAAAAACTCAAAGCAATTTAAGACTAACACATTAAATTGCTTTTAGCTCTATTAATCGAAAATAATTTTAAGGTCAACTGCCTAAACAAAAATATATGACAGTACTATTTATAAACAATTAATTATCAATGAAAAAAGCCCATCAAATAGATGGGCTTTTAAATCTCAATTTATAGCTTGCTAAAACTTACTTAACTTGCCAATCCATTTGCGCTTCTGCTTTGATTGGTACCACTTCTGAATCACCTAGTTTATAGCTTGCTGGTACTGTCCAGCTCTCTTTAACTAGTGTAATTGTATCTTGGTTTCGTGGCATACCATAGAAGTCAGGGCCAAAGTGACTCGCAAAACCTTCAAGCTTGTCTAAAGCACCCGCTTCTTCAAACGCTTCTGCATAAAGCTCAATAGCTGCATGTGCAGTATATGCACCGGCACAACCACAGGCCGCTTCTTTTTTGTCTTTGTAATGTGGTGCAGAGTCAGTACCTAAGAAGAATTTTTTGCTGCCGCTTGTTGCAGCACCAATTAACGCTTGCTGGTGAATGTTACGCTTTAAAATAGGTAAGCAGTAATAATGCGGGCGAATACCACCTGCTAGCATATGATTACGGTTATAAAGAAGGTGATGAGCAGTAATTGTTGCAGCAACATTCTCTGGTGCATTATTAACAAACTCTACTGCATCTTTCGTGGTGATGTGCTCAAGCACAATTTTAAGACTCGGGAAGTCATTTACCACGTCCGCTAGAATTGTTTCTAAAAATACCTTCTCACGGTCAAAAATATCAATTGATGAATCGGTTACTTCACCGTGCACTAGCAGCAACATTCCTACTTCTTGCATTGCCTCAAGTACAGGGTAAATGTTTTTGATTGATGTTACACCCGAATCTGAGTTGGTCGTCGCACCAGCTGGGTACAACTTAGCAGCAACAATTTTACCTGTCGCTTTAGCTTTTTTGATTTCTTCTGGTGTAGTTTTGTCTGTTAGGTAAAGCACCATTAATGGTTCAAAGTTACCTTGTGGGCCCGCAGCTTTAATTCGCTCATAGTAAGATAACGCAGTGTCTGTGCAGGTTGCCGGTGGAACAAGGTTTGGCATGATGATCGCGCGACCCATATAACGGCTAGCATCACGAACGGTATCAACGAGTTGCTCGCCATCACGTAAATGAATGTGCCAATCATCAGGGCGTGTAATTGTTAGAGTTTGCATCGAATTTAAATCTGACATTGCTTGTTTCCACGGCTAAAGTTAGGGGGATAGCGTAAACATTGAGCAAATAACCTCGCTTATTTACCCAAGTTCATATTCAGGTGCCTAGTTTACACCAGTTCCAGTTTTTTTTGAAAATAACTTTGTGGATAGTTTGATAGTAGGTTAACGTAATAAATTAATACAACATTTCGGTTACCTTTTATTCTATGCCTAAGAGTTTAGACGCTGCTTTTGCACTTGAGGTCAAAACAGACCAACTACATATTATTAATCAGTTCTCATCATCTGTGATGCAATTAGACACAGTTGAAGAATTGTTAGAGTATGTCACGTCAGAAGTGGTAAGCCGCCTAGGTTTTATAGAGTGTGTTATTTATCTAGCCGATGACAAAACTCGCACCCTCAAAGAAATGGCGTCTATTGGCACAGCAAGCAGCCACGATACTTACCATATCGACCGAACAGAAATTAGCTTTGACCAAGGTATTACGGGGTATGTCGCAAGCACTGGTAAACCGTTAATGATTGGCGATGTCAGTGAAGACCCACGTTATATCGCTGACTCTCGCCCTGCTCTTTCTGAGCTTTGCGTACCATTAGTTTATAAAGAAAAAGTACTGGGTGTCATTGACTGTGAGCACCCGCAAAAAGATTACTACAACGACGCCCATTTAGAGATTTTATCAACAGTGGCGCATCTATTAAGTGCCAAGATAAATCAAGTTCGCACCGTAGAAGACTTACAGCAAACTGTGATGCAGTTAAATGATGCGCAAAAGCTAGAACGCTCGATGCTGCAAATTGCTAACTTAACCTATCAATCAAGCGAGCTAGATAGCTTCTTTGAATCTTTACACGGCATTATTACCTCTTTACTTAGGGCTGATAACTTCTTCATTGGCCTGTATGACAAGCAACTAGATGTACTTGATTTAGTTTACATTATCGAAGAAGGCGTGCGTTCTAACGCGCATAAGAAAATATCGAAAGAACAATTAAAAGACACCGCATCTTATTACTTATTAAATATCGACCAATCTTTACTTTTTACGAAAGAAGAATTTCAACAGCATATTGATGCTGGTCATTTTAAAATGGTTGGTCGTCAGGCCGAGTCTTGGCTGGGTGTGCCATTTAAAGTAAATGAGCGCATTAGTGGTGTTATCGCCGTACAAAGTTACAGTAAAAGCTATCATTATGACGAACATGACCGTGCCTTACTTACGTATGTGAGCCGCCAAATTAGCATGGCAATAGATCGTCAATTATCAAGACAAGAGCTTGAGCACCGCGCTCTTCACGACGAATTAACCGGCCTTGCTAATCGCTCGTTATTAATAGAACGTATTAAACATGCGATCCTTCGCCTTGCAAGAGCCGATAAGCGTCACCAGCATGCCCTGCTCTATCTAGACTTTGACCGCTTCAAGAGTATCAATGATTCATTAGGTCATGAGGTGGGCGACCACTTTTTGGTAAAAATCTGTGAGTTGATCTTAGGTACCATTCGCAATACCGATACCTTTGCCCGTTTAGGGGGGGATGAGTTTGCCATCTTTATGGAAAACATCACCGATAAACAACAAATTAATGATGCTCTAGATCGCATTCAACAGGTACTAACAGAGCCTCTCAATATTGACGGCCACCTATTGCAAGCATCTACCAGTATAGGCGTTGCCTTTTGTGAAAGCAGTCGCGACCAAGCATACAAGCTACTGCAGCATGCCGATGCAGCAATGTACGAGGCAAAGTCATCTGGCCGTGGTAAGGTTAAGTTTTTCAACAATACCATGCGTAAAAAACTTAAAAATCATGCGGATATAGAAAATGATTTACAGCATGGTATTGAGCATGACGATTTTGAGCTTTACTACCAGCCAATTTTTACCATTCAAGACACAAGAGTTGTAGGTTTTGAAGCACTTGTACGCTGGCACCACCCAAGTAAAGGCTTTGTCTCGCCAAATGATTTTATTCCCGTTGCTGAAGATACAGGGCAAATTATCAATCTAGATTTACATTTGCTTGAGCTTGCTGCAAAGCAAATCGCAAAGTGGACGAGTGAAGGAAAAGCATTTGGCCGCATTACTGTGAATGTATCATCACGTCATTTTGCGAGCCTAGATTTTGTAGCGCAAATACATTCCTTATACAAACAATATAAATTGCCACTTGGCTCACTATGCTTAGAAATCACAGAGTCTGGCCTTATTGGCAATTTAGAGCTGGCAACAAAAATCATTAAGGGCCTTGAGCCTCTTGAAGTAAAACTGTGTTTAGATGACTTTGGCACAGGCTACTCAGCGCTTGGTTATTTACATCAATTACCGATTCACATAATGAAAATTGATAAAAGTTTCATTGACCACTTAAACAAAGCGCATAACCCCTTGGTTGATGCCATTTTATCATTAGCACAATCGTTGAAACTTGATGTCGTTGCTGAAGGGATTGAAACAGAAAAACAATTGGCAATCTTAAAACAAACTCAATGTAAGTTTGGTCAAGGCTTCTTAAAAGCGAAACCCATGCCAGCCAGCGAAGCAGAAAAAGTCATTACTCACGGCCTATAAGGCTAATATAAAAAAGCCTTGCAAATGCAAGGCTTAGTTTATTTATACTTTACAAAAAGTTACAGCTCGCCGGGTGCAAAGTTATCAACGGCTATTGCTTGTTTACGTAGCTCATTGGCTTGATTCATGCGCTCTGCAACGGTTTCGTTAATCAAGTTTTTCTCTTTTGCTTCGGCAATTGCGCCCTCAAGTTCAAGATTTTTGGCAATAGTGCCTTCTTTTTGCCATTTACGAAGCTGCTTAAAGTCTTCATGAGTATCAATCATGGCTAAAAAGGCATTTTCCATTACACCAGTCCCTGCATTTTCATCGACATAACAAAGGTGGGTTAATCTATCTCTAAAGACTCCTGGTTTGCTCATGTGTTCACACATAGTTTGAGCTAATTCATCGCTTGGACGGTGGTAATGATTACCAAGTGGGAACACAATACGTTTTAGTAAAAAATTAACCACAGGATTAGAGAAGTTTTTAAAGAAGCCGTCGAATGCCTGACCAATGCAGAATAACGAGTGCTCAACAGCATATTGCACAAATGGCAGGTCAGCTTGCTGGCGTCCTTCATCTTCATAACGTTTCAGTACACATGAAGCAAGATATAAGTGGCTAAGCACATCACCTAAACGCGCCGAAATCATCTCTTTGCGTTTTAACTCACCACCTAATACTAGCATCGCAACATCAGTACAAAATGCTAAACCACGACTCATGCGGCTTAACTGTTTGTAGTAAACAGTAGTTGCGCCACATACAGGGGCTTTAGCGAAGTAACTGCGTGTTAAACCGTGCACAAATGCCATACCTGCATTACTGCCAGCAAATAAAATATGTTGCAGTAGTAATGAATCAAATTCTTTTAAGGCAACATCATGGTCTTCCATTGCTGCTGCTTCCATTTCTTTTAAAACAAACGGATGACAGCGAGTGGCACCTTGACCAAAGATCATCAAATTACGAGTAAGAATATTTGCACCTTCAACGGTAATCGATACCGGGATCCCCATATAGCCATGAGCTAGATAGTTATTCGGCCCGACTTGAATACCTTTACCCGAATGAATGTCCATAGCGTCATTCATTACTGTACGACCCATTTCAGTCATATGGTACTTAGCTATAGCGGTAACCACAGACGGACTCAATTTTAAGTCAATCGCCCCTGCGGTCATTAGCCTTGCTGATTCTAAGGTGTAAGTTAATCCACCAATACGTGCCAATGCCTCTTGGACACCCTCAAATTGGCCAATCGACACACCAAATTGTTGGCGAACGGTTGCATAGGCTGATGTCATTCTTGAAGCCAAGTGGCCAGTGGCTGTACTAAGTGCCGGTAACGAAATACCGCGGCCCGCACTTAAACATTCAACTAACATACGCCAGCCTCGACCAGCGCCCTTTTCACCACCGATGATCCAATCAAGCGGAATAAACACATCTTTACCGTATGTTGTGCCATTCATAAATGCCATGTTTAACGGATAATGACGCTCACCTGTTTGTACACCTTCGTGATCAGTTGGAATAAGCGCACACGTAATGCCAAGCTCTTTTTTATCTCCTAATAAGCCCTCAGGATCGTACATTTTAAATGCAAGACCCAGCACTGTGGCAATTGGCGCAAGGGTGATATAACGTTTTGACCAGTTAAGTTTTAAACCAATCACTTCTTCACCATTATGCATGCCCTTACAAACCACCCCTGTATCAGGAATACTGCCTGCATCAGACCCAGCCTCAGGACCCGTTAATGCAAAACAAGGCACATCATCACCCTTAGCTAGGCTTGGCAACCAACGCTCTTGTTGCTCGGTAGTACCATAATGAAGGAGTAATTCACCTGGACCTAAACTATTGGGCACCATTACGGTGACCGCAGCGGTTAAGCTCTTAGTGGCAATTTTCGATACGATGGTTGAATTTGCAATCGCCGAAAACTCGCGACCACCAAATTTTTCAGGAATGATTAACGCAAAAAATCCTTCTTTTTTTAGGTAGTCCCACACTTCTTTTGGTAGGTCTTTATCTTTTTGCACGATTTGATAATCATCAAGCATGGCTAACAAGGTTTCGACTTGCTCGCCCATAAATGCGCGTTCTTTTTCGCTGAGTTCAGGTTTAGGAAAACGATGCAGTTTTTGCCAATCAGGGTTACCACTGAATAGTTCACCATCCCACCAAACATCACCTGCTTCCATAGCTTCACGTTCTGTTTGCGATAACGGCGGCAAAACTTTTTTAAACATACTAAACGTAGGTCGTGTGACAAGATTGAGGCGAATGTCTTTCACCGCAAAAATTACAATCACAGCAACCAGTAACAGAATGATTACGGTCGTCATTGTGCAATCCTTTTATTTTAATTAACTGCTTCAAGTATGACTGATCGTGCCATAAATACAACGTAAGCAGCTCTTACTTAGGTTGTTTTCAACTAGGCAGTTTGTTGTTTACTAAGACACTGCTATTATGCATGGGCAATAAATAACAATAAACTTCTAGGGAACGTTATGAAAAAGACTCCATTTAAGCTCAGCATCAGCGCGCTTATGGTCGCAAGTGCACTAGCACTTACTGGCTGTAATGATGACACTGCGAGCAATAAAACAACGACTGCTGAAGTCAAAACAAGCCAAGTTACCGCACAAGATGCCGATAAATTTATCGCCGCTACTGAAAAAGAATTAAGCGCGCTTTATTTAGAAGCAAGCCGTGCTGAATGGATTTATGCCAACTTCATTACCCATGATACTGCGGAACTATCTGCTGAAGTAAATCGCAAGATGACCGAAGCCGTTGTTCGCCTTGCTAATGAAGCTGCAAAATTCGATAGTTTAGAGCTAGATTACGATGCGCGTCGTAAACTCGATAAACTTAAACTAGCGCTTACCTTACCTGCACCACAAGATGCTGAAAAAACAGCTAAGCTCTCACAATTAGTGGCTGAGCTAGGGGGTATTTATGGTAAAGGTAAATACTGTAAAGAAGATGGTAGCTGTTTAAGCCTTGGCGACATGACCGCAAAAATGGCAACGAGCCGTGATTACAATGAATTGCTTGATTTATGGCAAGGTTGGCGTCAAGTTTCAAAACCTATGCGCCCGCTTTATGAGCAACAAGTTGCCCTCACCAATGAAGGTGCAAAAGAGCTAGGTTATGCAGATACAGGTGCTATGTGGCGTAGTAAATACGACATGCCAGCCGATGATTTTGCAAAAGAACTCGACCGTATTTGGGGCCAAGTTAAACCGCTTTATGATTCATTACATTGTCATGTTCGTGCCAAGCTAGGTGAAAAATATGGCGAAGATAAAGTACCACAAGACCAGCCTATCCCTGCACACCTACTAGGAAATATGTGGGCACAAACGTGGGGTAACATTTACGATGTTGTTGCACCAGAAAATGCCGATCCTGGTTATGACGTAACAGAACTATTAGCTGAGCACGATTACGACGAACTTAAAATGGTACGTGGCGCTGAGAAGTTCTTCACCTCAATGGGTTTTGCGCCATTGCCAGATACCTTCTATGAGCGCTCACTATTCACTAAACCTCAAGATCGTGACGTACAGTGCCATGCGTCAGCTTGGAATATTGATAGCAAAGACGACCTACGTATTAAGATGTGTATTCAACGCACAGGTGAAGAATTCTCTGTTATTCACCATGAGTTAGGCCATAACTTCTATCAACGCGCGTACAACACGCAGCCTATTTATTATCAAGAAAGTGCGAACGATGGTTTCCACGAAGCGATTGGTGACACCATTGCTCTTTCTGTAACGCCAGGTTATTTAAAAGAAATTGGTTTATTAGACGAAGTACCTGATGAATCTAAAGATATTGGCCTATTAATGAAAATGGCATTAGACAAAGTAGCATTTATTCCATTTGGTTTATTAGTAGACCAATGGCGCTGGAAAGTTTTCTCGGGTGAAGTAACACCTGAGAACTACAACAAAGCGTGGTGGGAATTACGTGAAAAATACCAAGGTGTACAAGCGCCTATCGCACGTAGCGAAGCAGACTTCGATCCAGGTGCTAAGTATCATGTACCAGGCAACACGCCTTACACACGTTATTTCCTAGCGCACATTTTACAATTCGACTTCCACAGAAGTTTATGTGAAATTGCCGGTAACGAAGAAGCGATTCACCGTTGTTCTGTATACAACTCTGCTGAGGCAGGTGAAAAACTAAATGCTATGTTAGAAATGGGCTCAAGCCGCCCATGGCAAGAAGCTCTTGCTACTATCACTGGTAAAGAAGAAATGGATGCAACAGCAATCTTAGATTACTTTGCACCGTTACAAAAATACCTTGATGAGCAAAATGAAGGCCGCCAGTGCGGTTGGTAATGATAAAAACGAAAAAGCCCGCATAATGCGGGCTTTTTTATATCATCAAATTAATGATTAAAACTGTAAGCTTACGTTTGCAAAGTATGCATCGTAGTCTGAGTCATCCCAGTTGTTTGCATAACCTGCTTTTAAACCAACGTTTTTGTTAAAGAAGTGCTGTGCACCAAAGCTGTAGTCATCTTCTTTATTAAACGTTACAAATGCTGACGTTGCTTTAGAGAAGTAGTAGTTAGAACCTAGTTCCCAAGAGCTACCGCTATCGTCTGTATCTGAGATTGTACCTTCAATTGTTAGGTAGTTACCTTGTTGAAGATCCATGAAGTATTTTGCATTTACTGCACGGTAATCAAACTCATCGTCTGCTGTGAATGTGAAACCTAAGTAATCAGTGCTGTTAAGCTGGTGATTGTATTTAAGGTCGAACATTACAGTGTTATCACCGTCTTCTACGTCGATAAATGTCGCTTTAAGAAGAAGGTTAGGATTAAAGAAGTAACCTGCAGACACATTGAATAAATCAGTATCTGAACCGTAATCGTAGTTGCTGTAACCCGCACCAAATACAAAATCTTGTACGAAGTATTCACCACCGATGTTAGTTACATCACCAAAGTCATCATCTGCGTACGAACCAAACACGTTGGTTGTTCTGTTGATGTATTCAAACTGGTCGTATGGACCCATTGTTTTCTTTGGCGCGAAGTAATACGTTGAATCAACACTTACTGTGTCGTTGCCATCGGTGTCCATGTATCCTAAATGGCTGATTGATTGGTAACTATCCGCAGCAGTCGCGGCAGTTGACAGAAGCATACTCGAAATAATAACTGCTAACTTTTTCATAAACAGATTTCCCTATTAACATTGTTTCATTGCTGTTGAAAACTAGCCTGATGGCTAAGTTGGGCACATGCTAACGTGAGAAAACTGAATGGAAACTTAACTAAGCATTTGTTTTTACTTGATTAATTGTAATAAAGTGTCGGCAAATGTAAAGAAAAAGTTGGCCGAAACTTGCGTCTCTAAACCAACTTTTAGTGAAAAAATAAAGCTTGTCAGTACCTTATAAAGCAAACTCGCTTATAATTCTATAAACCTCATTAATGTTATCTCCTGCTTTAAAGTCTTTACTGATTGGCGTTGGATCTGAACCAACCCAAATTTTTAGTTCAGCATCAAGGTCAAAATGCCCAGCACTCTCTTTACTAAACTTAGTAATTTTTGAGTAAGCAATACTCAGCATTTCAACTTTAGAACCAGTAACGCCTTGTTTATCAATAATAATTAATCTTTTATTGGTAAAGATGAACATATCACGAATGACTTTATAGGCTTTTTGTACTGTTTCACCATCAATCAGGGTATTAGCAAGCAGCTCTTCTAAATCATCGTTATCGACTTCACTTGCGTTACCCATTAATCCGCTTAATAGACCCATAATTAGCTCTCCTTATGAAAAATTTGGTTTTCGAGTGTGTGACCATTTACCAGTTGACGATACTGCCAACCTTGTTGATAACAAAAGTGTAGAAGATTGATATCAAAAGGCTCAGCGGTTTTTTCAAACTCGATCACATATTCTTTTGCTTGGCTCATATAAACATGATGTACATGGGCAAGGCCAGCAAGCTTTGCTTCTACATCATCATATTGTTGATTTAACTGCAGCGTAATAAAGTGTTTATTATCCTGCGTGCTAGAACGTGCTTGATGCTCACTTAACACCCCTTTATCGAGGTGTAAAACCTGAGAGCATAAACGCTCAAGCTCAGTTAAGTCATGGGAGCTTAAAATAAATGTTGCTTCGTTACTTAAAGAACTTACCAGCTCCCTTACCTCACGAGCATGAATTGGATCAAGGCCTGCAGTTGCTTCATCAAGCATCACTATTTCAGGTGAACCAATTAATGCCTGTGCAATCGTCACTCGCTTACGCATACCATGAGAAAGGTCATCCGGTCGCTGCTTAGCCACTTCTGACAAACCAACGAGCTCTAAAACACGAGCCGTTTCTTTTTTACGAACCGCACCACTGAGCCCTTGTAATTGACCATAAAAGTTAAGTTGATGCGCAATACTAAAACGAGGATCAAGCTGGGCATCTTGCGGTAACGCGGTTAGCTTACCGAATAACGCCGCATTACCTGGGGTATGCCCCATTACCGATAGCTTTCCTGAGCTTGGTAAAATATAGCCACATAACAAACTGAATAACGTTGTTTTACCCGCACCATTTGGACCAACTAGCGCTACCGGTGCCCCTTTGTTTATCTCAAAGCTGACGTTATCGAGCGCTCGTTTAGCCCCGTAGTTTTTTGACAAGCCTTGTGCTTGAATTAAAACGGTCATAATGAGCTCCTCGCAAAAATTCGTTCACCTGCAACCAGTAGCACTGCCGTTTGTAAAAGTGGTAAACCTAAAGCCAATGTGACACCTGCACGCTGGCCTGCCATTAAATCAAGTTGATAGCCCGGAAATATGTAATTTAAAACCTCAAATGCAGGCCATTGCCATGTTAGTAAGCCAATCACAATATTACCGCCAGCAAAGAACAAAATAGCCAATACAAATGCAAGGCGCGATGAACGGGCAAATGTATTCAAAAAGCTCATCAACGCAATAAATGGCATAACCGCAACAAGCAAATAAAATAACAACATAAAGCTTCGCGATAAGCCAGAAAGCAGCAAACTTGGCTCACGATAGCCAAGCATTGCAACCGTTGCCATCAAGGTAACAAACAACAATGCTGCTAAAATGAGTAGCTGCCCTAAAAAGCGGCCAATAATAATTTCTGAACGAGTCGCTCTAAGTGATAAAAAGCGTAACGTACCTCGCTGTCTATCGCCCACTGTTTGGTCACTACATAAAAACAAACAGAAGCTTGGGAAACTAAATAAAGCAATCAGCCAATAAACAGCAAGTTCAGATTCAGGCCAATCAAGTAATTTACTGATGCCAATGGCGCCAAATGCTTGTCTTGCAAAGTCGGCAAAATCAGGTGAGCTAATCAAGGTCACAGATTGGGCAATGGGATAGCGTAAAATAAGTAGCCAACAAATGGCAAAAGCGGCAACCGCCAACAAACCACGTTTGGTCAGAAATAGTCGTACTAGCTCAAATTGGGCAATTTGTGCAAGACGTTTAGGATGTAACTGCGTCACTCATAATCCTTAATGAATTTTATTATTAGAATTACAC